>NZ_JBSGCY010000005.1:0-121318 GCF_053602115.1 Nocardia sp. NPDC004582
CCCCGCGCCCCCCCCCCCCCCCCCGCGCCGCGGTGGTGCTCGCGCTGGCGGTGTCGATCGGGTCCAGCATCGTGCTCTACCGGCACGACGCCGGCCAACAGGATTTGCTCGCCGCGCAGGAGCAGGCCCGGGCCGCGGCCTGCGCCTACGCGCCGCTACTGGCCACCTACGACGCCAAGAACCTGGACGCCTACTTCACCGGCGTGCTCGACGGCGCGACCGGCGAGTGGCGCAAGCAGTTCGACGCCACCAGCAAGGATCTGCGCGACGTGCTCACCCAGGGCCAGGTCGTCTCCAAGGCCACCGACGTGCAGTGCGCGGTCCGCAATGCCGAGCGCGACTCCGCCGAGGCCATCGTGGTGATCGGCCAGACCATCACCAGCCTCGGCACCCAGGGCAAGCCCGCGCCCGGCCAGCTGTCGATGGTGATGCGGCTGCAACGGTCCGGCGACCGGTGGCTGGTGAACAAGGTGAATTCGCCGCTGGCGCAACAGCCGCAGTCGTGAACCGGGCGAGGACGCCCGCCCCCGAACCGGATGCGCGGGCGGTTCGGCGACGGCCGAAGAACCGGCGCGCGCAGATCGCGGCGGTGTCGGCCGCGGAATTCGCGGCGCAGGGCTACCACCGGGTGAGCATGGACGATATCGCCGCCCGGCTCGGCATCAGCTCCACCGCGCTGTACCGGCACTATCCGAGCAAGTACGCGCTGTTCGCGGGTGAGCTGCTGCGACTGGGCGAGGTGACGGTGGCGGCGGTGAGCCTGCCCGAGGTGGCCGCGGGCTGGCCCGCACGGCGGCGGCTCGGGTACGGGATCGACGGGATCATCGCGGAGACCATCGTGAACCGGACGACGGTCGGGCTGGCCCGGTGGGAGCACCGCTACCTCGACGATTCCGACAAGCGCACGGTGGACCAGCATTTCAGCACCGCGCTGACCGACCTCAGCGCCCTCATCGGCGCGGTGCGGCCCGGCCTGTCCGCCCGCGAACTGCGGGTGCGGGCCATCGGGGTCTTCAGCACGGTGAGCTGCCTCGGCGATCATCGGGTGGTGCTCGCCGCCAAACCTCTTGCGGTTCTGCTGAACACGGCCTGCTGGGCGCTGATCGCCGCCGATCTGCCCGAGCCCGCCCAGCCGCCGCCCGCCCCGCGCGCGGTGGAGACGCCGGCCTCGCTGCGGCACGAGCTGCTGCTGCAGCGGGCGGTGCGGCTGTTCTACGAGCGCGGCTACCCGAATGTCAGCGTCGAGGACATCGCGGCCGCCGCGGGCCTGCCCTCCGCCTCGGCCGTCTACCGCTACTACCGCGGCAAGAGCGATCTGCTCGAGGCCGCCTTCCGCCGCGCCGCCGACCGCATGTCGGCCGTCATCGCCCCCACCCTGGCCGAATCCTCCGGTCCCGCGGAGGCTTTGGCCAAGCTCATCGACATGTACGTGGCCGGGGCGTTCGACGAACGCGAACTGATCTTCGTCTACTTCGCCGAATTCGGCCATGTCCCCGACGACGAGCGCGCGACCCTGCGGGTGGTGCAGCGCCTGGTGGTCACCGAGTGGGCGGCCCTGCTCACCCGGGTCCGCCCCGGGCTCACCCCCGCCGAGGCGGCCGTCCTGGTGCACGCCGCCCTCGGCTTGGTCGTGGACTATGCCCGCGTCTTCGCCGACGACGAGCGAATCTATCCGCGCCAGTGGGTGATTCGTCTGATGGAGGCCGTCCTGTTCGGACCGGCCGAGGTCCGGACTAGGCCGGAGTGACGATCTGGATGAGATTGCCGCAGGTGTCGTCGAATACCGCGGTGGTCACCGGGCCGGCCTCGACCGGCGGCTGGGTGAACGTCACCCCGAGCCCGCTCAAGCGCTCGAACTCGGCCCGCACATCCGCGACCTGGAAGGAAGCCGCGGGAATCCCGTCACCGACGAGCGCGTCCTTGTACGGCTTCACCGCCGGGTGCCCGTCGGGTTCGAGCAACAATTCCGCCCCCTGCGGATCCTCCGGCGACACCACGGTCAGCCATCGGGCCGCGCCCAGCGGAATGTCGTGCTTCTTCTCGAAGCCGAGCACCCCGCTGTAGAAATCGAGCGCCTTCTGCTGGTCGTCCACGAAAACACTGGTGATGTAGATCCGCATGGCTCCTACCCTTCCTGTGCGCCGGCCGCGGGGCGACCGGATTCGTGCGAGTCCCTCGTCAGGCTAGTTGGCGACGTGCTCGCCGTCGCACCACTGCTCGGCCGGAACAGCCGCCTTGACCTGGTCGATGTGGTCGCCACACCCCGCCCAGGTGATCTTGCCG
Source organism: Nocardia sp. NPDC004582 (assembly GCF_053602115.1). NCBI lineage: Bacteria > Bacillati > Actinomycetota > Actinomycetes > Mycobacteriales > Nocardiaceae > Nocardia > Nocardia sp. NPDC004582. The sequence goes on from NZ_JBSGCY010000005.1 coordinate 2,284, forward strand.
CAGGTCTGGCAGGGGGTCGGTTGGCACATGGTCGCTCCTCGGGCCGATCGGATGGGTTCGGGTGGATGGTATCGGGTTCGCGGCCCGGTTCGTGTTGCCGGGCCCGGCCGTGACCACACCCTGAATGATACCCCCTGGGGTATGCTACGGTGATTGATATACCCCGTGGGGTATCCGTGAAGCAGTCGAAGGAGTAGGCATGTCCGCACCGCACCAGACCACGCAGGCGTCGCCGCACGGGAAGGCCGTGCTGAGCGAGCTGTCGCCGTTGCATCGGGAGCTGCGGCGCGCGATTCCCGAGGTGTACAAGGGTTTCGGCGAGCTGAGCAAGGCGGCGTTCGCACCGGGGGCGCTGGATCGCAAGACCAAGGAGCTGATCGCGCTGGCCATCGGCGTCGTCGAGGGCTGCGACGGCTGCATCGCCTCGCACGGCCAGGCGGCCGCGCGCGCCGGTGCGACCAAACAGGAGGCCGCCGAGGCGATCGGCGTGACCTTCCTGATGCACGGCGGCCCGGCCACCATTCACGGCGCTCGCGCCTATGAGGCGTTCTGCGAATTCGCCGACGCCGTCGAATCCGGCGAAGCGCCCGCCTGAGAGCCCGGAGGACTGCCGAATGTGTCGAGCGACGCGATGCCGCACCTGCGGCAAGACCACCTGGGCCGGCTGCGGGGCGCATATCGCCCAGGTGCGAGCCGGAGTTCCCACCGATCAATGGCGTCCGGGACACGAGCAGGCCGCGGGTGACGGCTGGATTCGGCGGCTTCTCGGCCGGTGACGGCACGACCGTCGGACCGGCCCGCGATCCCCTCCGCCACGGGCCGGTGCGACGGTCGTGACTTCAGGTCAACTGGCGAGCCAGGCGCGGAATACCCTCTCCCGCAACCCGATCCAGTGCCGCGGCGCGGCCGGTGACCAGGAGCAGCAGGGCGACGATAGGACCTGTGATCTCACTCCCGGTCCCGTGACTCCAGTCGACATCGGTGGCGGTGAGCCGGATTCCGTCCAGGCGGTGGCGATCCCAGACCGGCCAGCCGGACGCGGCGGCGGTGTCGGCCCCGGCGGCGGCCGCCTCGGGATCGACCTCGAGCACGCGACCGAGCGGGATCGCGATGTCCTGGCCGTGAACGATGGTGTCGAACAGGATGTTTCGGTAATTCGTGAGTTTGGGCAGCCGACGCGAGGCGGCGTTGTCCCGAATCTCGCGCACCAGTTCCGACGTCGGCCGGTGCGCGTGCCGGGTGGTCAATTCGTCGATCATCCGGTTGTAGTCGCGGGCGCGCAGGGCCGTGCGCAGCAACAGGGCCAGCGGGGGCGGGTCCGGCGTCAGCGCGATGTGCGCCGCGACCTCCCGCACGCGCCAGCCCGCGCACAGCGACGGCGTCTCCCATTCGGACGGCGTCAAATCCTCGAGCAGCGCGGCGATGGCCCGGCGCTGCTGTTCGATGTGCCGCCAACTGTGCTCACGGTCCATGGCGTTCCCCAGGCCTATGATTAGTCAGATACACTGACTAGTATGGTCAGCGTCTCTTACCAAGTCAAGGAGTCGGGATGTCCGGCGACGAGCTGAATGCCGGGCTGCTCATGTTCATCGCGTACCGGGCCATGGAGGATCGCGTCTTCAGCGCGCTCGCCGCGGCCGGGTACGCCGATATCAGCGTGGCGCAGGGCAGGCTGGCGGCCCGGATCGCGCCCGAGGGGTCGCGCATCACCGAGCTGGCCCAGCAGGCGCAGGTGACCAAACAGTCGGCCGGATTCCTGGTCGATCAGCTCGAACGGGCCGGGTACGTGGAACGCACACCGGACCGGCGCGACGGGCGCGCCCGCCTGGTCCGGCTCACCGCCCGCGGCCGCGCGCTGGCCGAGTACTCCAACACCATCGCCGACGCCGTCGAAACCGAATGGGCCGCGCACCTGGGCGAACGCCGCATGCGCAACCTGCGCGAGGCCCTCACGCGGCTGCGCGACATCACCGACCCCTACGCCTGACCGTCACCCGCGCCGCGCAGGCCGATGAAGATCTGCATGCGCCCGGGATAGGCCGTGCTGTTCACAGTGAACAGCTGCCCGATGATCCGCACCGTCGAGCCGTCGCCGGCGCGCAACCGGATCACCGGACGGGCGCGCTCGTAGCGGGCCGTGGTGTCCGACCAGATCTCCAGGAACAGCGGAAACCGGGCCAGTTCCTGCAGCAGGTCATCGAACCAGCTGGTGTCGCCGTACTGGGCGATGTAGCCGTGCAGCCATTGGATCGAGATCCGCAGCTCGCGCTCCCACTCGACCAGCGCGTGCCGCGCGCGGGGATCGCCGAGCATCCAGCGCAGCAGATTGCCGTCCTCGGTCAGGCCCGGGAAACCGGCGGCGAAGCTGTCGTTCCACATCAGGATGTTGAGGCGGGTGTCGACGTAGGCGGCCAGGTGCGGCTCGTACAAGGCCAGGGCCAACGGGATACCGCGCCCGAGATCGGCGCGCAGGTCATCGGTCGAAGGCTGCTCGACCGGACCGAGTCCGGCCAGATCCGATAATTGCCGGAATTCCTCCGGAGCCAGCGCCGCCAAGCGGTCGAGATAGCGCATCAGCGCCGTCACCACTTCACGCGTGGGCCGCTCGCGTTCGCCCTTCTCGAGGTGATTCACGTAGCTGGCGCTGACCCCGGAATTGAATGCCAGCCGTTCCCGGGACACGCCGCGCGCATCGCGCAGCCGCCGCAGGACCGACCCGAAGGTGGGTGCATTGGGAAGCCCCTCCTCCACCGCCGACTCGGCATCGAACTCTTCCATCGCCGCCTCTCCCACGCGCGAACCTTCCGGTGTGCTGATTCTTCCATTCCCCCCAATCAGGGCGTGTCCCAGGGGAAAGTGGGCGATACTGGACGAATCGGGCGTGATCGGATGGCGGGGAGCCGGCTCGCAGTCCAGGGTCGGCGGATGAGGCCACGCGAATTCGCGCTCGTCGAAGGAGCTGTGCCCCATGGTTTCCGAGCGAATCATCCTTCCCGACTTCTACATGCCGTATCGGCCGGAAGGAACCAATCCCAGAGCCAGAGCCGCCGAATCCACGATGTGGGAATGGCTGGTCAACCTGGATCTCGTTCCCGAGGAGTTGTCCCGACGCAGAGTGGCGGGTTCCCGCCCGGTCGAGATGTATTCGATGTGGTGCCCCGACGCCGACGTCGAATCACTCGCACTGCTCGCCGAATTCACGGCCTGGGCGTTTATCGTGGACGACCAGTTCGATATCGAAATGCCCGACCCGCGACGATGTTTGACCACCATTCAGCGTTTGGAGACGGGCTTTCGGCTCGACGGCACCCCGTCCGGCGTGCTGGCGACCGGCTTCCAGGACCTGTGGCGCAGACTGTGCCGGGGCCGTTCACCGCAGTGGCGATACGCGGTGCGCGCCGAGATCGTGGAGTGGTGGTGGAGCTATTACACCGAGAGCATCCGCACCATCACCGGTGACCTGCCGAAACTCGACGAATACCGCACCCACCGGCAGATCTCGGTCGCCATCTACATGCTGCTGGATCTGAGCGAGATCACCTACGGGATCGATCTGCCCGAGATGGTCCGGCAGCTGCCGGCCATGAGGACCCTGCGCGCTGCGGTCACCGAGCACATGGGGTTGATCAACGACGTCCACTCGCTGCCCGCGGACGAGGCGGTCGGTTACGCCTACAACGCGGTGCTCCTGGCCGAATATCACCTGGGCTGCAGCAGGACTCACGCCCTGCGCGTGGTCAACGACATGCTGACCGACTGCATTCTGCGGATCGGCCGGATGGAGGAAGCCCTGGCCGAGGAACTCGACGTGCTCGGCATCACCGGTCGAGCCCGGGACGACACCCTGCACACGCTGGAGGACTATCGCCGATACGTGCGCGCGAACTTCGACTTCCACTACCGCGCACCGCGTTACACCAGTCCGCCGATCGAGGCGCTGGCTCACGGGCAGCTGCTGTCCTAGTCCGCGCCCGGACGGATCGCGTGCCGGGCACCGGAGGGGTCGATGGCGAATTGCGAGCGGAATTCGCCCGGCGTCATACCGGTTTCGAGCTGGAACGCGCGGTAGAAGTGCCGGTCGGAGGCGAAACCCGAGGCGGCCGCGATCGAGTTGAGGGATCGGGTCGGCTCCGACCGCAGCTGCCGCCGGGCGTGTTCGATGCGCATGCGCCGGATCAGCGCGCCCGGCCCGCCGAGCCCTTCGCACATCCGGAACAGGGTGCGCCGGGAAACCAGGCAGGCCTTGGCGATCTCGTCGACGGTGAGGTCGGGATCGGTGAACCGTTTTCGTAGATAGGCCATCATCTGCTGGCGGGTGTAGAGCGAATCCGCGGGCGCCGGTGAGGCTTTCCCGACCGCGAGCAACAGCGCCGAGGCCAGCATGCCGGTGGTTTGCCCGTCGAAGGCGAGGTTCGCACGCTCGGCTTCCGCATTGGTCAGTTCGGCCATATCGCGGAAGAAGCGGGTGACCACGCCCATGGCGCCGTCGGCGGGAATCGGCACGGCGAAAGGCAATTCGTCGCGCGCCAGCCCGGCGTAGTCGAGCACCGGCTGCAACGGCGCGCGCAGCAGGGTCGACATCGCGTTGTCGGTGGTGCGGCTGAGCAGGGGCTGCGCACTGTCGTAGAAGGCGATGGACCCGGCCATCGACTCCGCGGTCCGCCCCTGCTGCTCCGTCCAATTCGTCCCTTCCAGCACGATATTGGCGAGCAGGAACTCCCCCTGCGACCGCGCGACCATCCGCGGCGTCCGGTTCACCTGCTGTGCGCTGGCACGCATGAGCGCCACCGACACTCGATCGAACTGGGTGCTGGTGATCTTCCCGTTCCAGCACCCGTCGTGTAGCGGCGAGATCGCCGACGGCACGATGGCATCCGCCATCAGAGCTTCCCACTGTTCGAAGGCATCACGCGGCTTCAGCGTCGAGGACGAGCGCACCTCGACTGTCACGGAGGCGGTTTGCTCCACGTCCGCATCTTCCCACCGCATGTGCCGGCGCGGGACTGGATTCTGAGGAATAGCGAGACCCGGAGTCGTTCGATCACCGCCGATCAGAGCTGGAACGCAACGGTTTCGGTATGGGCGGAGTCGCCCGCGCCGCGCCGGGATCGAACCCGTGCGGCTCGGTCAGAACCACGCTCGATGTGGTCGCGACACGTTCGAGCGCCTCGAGGTCCTTCTCGATGACGCCGTACAGCAGATAGGCCACCACGAAGCCGACAATGCCGCCGACGCACAGGATCCGGACCGCCCAGATGATGGACTCGATGTCCACGCCGGGCAGGAAGGTGACTCCGGTGACGCCGACCAGCGGCACCGCGGCCGCCACGGTGAGGTAGAAGCCCGTGCGCCCCGCGAGCCGGCGCAGGTGGTCGATATCGGCGGCGTCGGACCGTCCGTGCTCCAGGAACACCGGATACAGACAACGCACCACGTACCAGGTGAGCCCGAAGTACGGATACGACACCGCCATCGCGCCGCACACCACCACCGACAGCAGGAAGTGCACGTAGGTGGCGTACGGCACGCCCCCGGAGATCAGGTTCAGCAGGACCGGGAAGACGATCCCGCCGAGCAGCCAGAACACGAACACGATCCACACCACTCGGGGGCCGAGCCGGAGCGCGTCGATGCGTGCGTGGGTGAGCGTCTCGTCGGTGAAGTCCCAGCCGATCCGCACCCCGGCGAGGACCAGGATCAGACGGCGCGCGACGAACAGGATCAGGACCGCCGCGACCGCGATCGCGAGCGGATACAGCACCAGCGCAACGTATTCGAAGGTGCGCTGGGCCTGCGGCGTGAGCTTGCTGACGATCAGCGTCCTGCTGTAGTAGTAGTTGTATCCGACCGCGATCACGTTCGGTATGGCGATCGCCAGCGCGAGAATCGGTATCGCCCACAGCGGTCCCGTCGGCAGCCACCGGCGCCGCGGCGCGTCCACCAGATCCCGGGCCCGGGGATCGAGGCACAGTTCGAATTGCTGCGCCAGCTCCGCGCCGTTGGCCCAGCGGTCCTCCCGTTTCGGCGCCAGGCAGGTCAGTAGAACGCGGCGCAGCGAGGGCGGAGTGTCCGCGGGAAGGTCGTCGAGGAATTCCTGTGCGATGGGACGGCGGCGCACCTCCAGCAGCTGCTCGACCGCGGCCTGCGAATCCTTCGCCTCGAGCTTGGGAAACGGCCGCCGCCCGGTCAGCAGCTCCCAGAGCACGATGCCGAGCGAATAGATGTCGCTGCGCGTGTCCAGGTCCTCGACGCTGCCGGGCAGCGCCGGGTGGCTGGCGGCGAGGTGCTCGGGGGACATATAGGCCAGGGACCCACCGAAGTACGTGACCGGACTGCTGCCGGCCACGTGGTCGCTGGCGCTGATATTGAAGTCGGCCAGTTTCGGTACCCCGTCGGCGGTGAGCAGCACATTCGCCGGTTTGATGTCGCGGTGCAGCACACCGCGCTGCTCGGCGTAGTCCAGCGCTTCGGCGAGGCGGCGGCCGAGCCATGCCACCGTCTCCGGCCAGGTCAGCGCGGCGATCTCGTCGCGCACCCGGGCGCCCGAGGTTCGGAGCTCGCCCTTCTGTTCCAGCGCCGCGTCGGCGGCGTCGAGCAGCAGCTGTCCGCCGCGGTGTTCCGGTGGGGTCTCGCGAACGCGGGTCAGTACCGCGGACAGTGTCCCGCCGGGCAGGTACTGCATGTACATGAGTTTCAGCGCGCGGTCCGGCAGGACCCGCTGGTCGTAGACGCGCACGATGTATTCGTGGTCCAGCTGGGCGAGTGTCTGCGGTTCGGTGCCGTGGTCGGTGGAGACCTTCACCGCGACCAGACGCTGCATCGAGAGTTGCCGCGCCAGAAACACTCTGGCGAAGGCGCCCCGGCCCAGTTCCAGCAGCAGATCGAAGTCGTCGATACGGTCGCCGGGCTCGAGCTCCTCGCTCGCGACCGGCGGACCGGTCCGATCGACGAGGGTGCTCTCGTAGGGGTCGTCCGGCCGCAGGATGGCGTCGATCCGCTCGGCGTATTCGGGATAGTCGCGCGCGTACTCGGCGACATCGATCTGGACACCCGCGCGGCGCAGAATGTGGAACTCCTCGTAGAGCAATTGCCGCGGCATCGGTCCCGAGGCCAGTTCGGGAAACCGGGCCCGGTACTCGGCGAGCCGCTTCGGGTGCTCGTAGCGCAGCCACCGGTATTTCAGGTCGACCTTGACCAGTGCGATCACCGAGGCCCGGCGGGCGGTGTCGCCGGTCAGCGCGAATTTCGCCAGATCAGGGGGCAGGCCACCGGATTCCCATGCTGCCGTGAACTCCTCGACCGCGTCGACGAGCCGCAGCAGGGTATTCGCGGCCCGGTCGGCCAGCGGATCGAATACCGCGGTCGCGTTCGCGTTCGGCTCGGTCATCGCAGTCACTCCGAGGGGAAACTCCGAGGCGTCTTACCAAGACCACGGTATCCGGAATTCCGGACATCCACGAGCTCAGGAATGCTCCGCGACCCAGGCGGCGATCTGGGCGCGCGAGGTGAATCCCAGTTTGACCAGGATGTGCTCGACGTGGCCCTGCGCGGTGCGCTGGGAGATCACCAGGCGGTTCGCGATCGCCCGGTTGGTCAGGCCTTCGGCGACGAGCTCGGCGACCTGCTGTTCCCGCTTCGTCAGCACCTGCGGGGTGGTCTCGGCCGCCGGGGAGCGATCGTCGAGGGCGAGGCGCACCGCGGTGTCGAGGCTCATCGCCGAACCTTCCTGGCGGGCGCGGTCGAAGGCTCGCTGCCCGAGCGCCTCGCGGCTGCCGCGCATGCAGTCAGAGCGGTAGGTGAGCAGGTCGCGGACCATGAGCGTCGCGGTGCCGGCGAGACGGCCCAGCGCGTCGGCCGCGCCCATCAGGACGGCCGCGCGCCGCGCCTCGTTCCGGTCGGCGGCGATCCAGGCCAGGGTTTCCAGGCACCCCGCTGCGACCAGCGGCTCGGCGATCAGGGCGGACAGCCGCACGCCTTCCTCCAGGAGGCGCTTGGCGCGATCGGGGTCGCCGTCGCGCCAGACGGCGAAGCCCGCCGCGAACAAGGCCCACGACCGGTAGATCGATTCGCCGGCGGTCGCGGTCATGGCGAGTGTCTTCTCATGGCAGGCGACGGCGCCGTGGGTGTCCCCGGCCAGGGCGTAGGCCCAGCCGAGGGACAGTTGCGCGTCGAGCTGCATGCCGAGTTCACCGCACGCCTCGTATCTGCCGATCGCGTCGATCAGCAGCGCGACCGCGTCGGACTCGCCGACATCGCCGCGGGCCAGCGCCGCGTTGGCGTCGACGTGGTCGACGAAGGCCGCGACCAGCGGGGCCGAGGTCCGCTCGGCGAGTGCTCGAAGCTCGGCGAAGCGCTGGTTCGCGGTGGTCAGGTCGCCGGTCAAGCCCACCAGCGTGCCCGCGGCGAACAGTGCGCGGGCGCGATCGACGTCGCGGCCGCCGGGATGCTCCAGCGCCCGTCCGTACCAGCGGCAGCCCTCGTGGAGCCGCCCGCGCAGACCCCAGAACAGGTACAGGTCGGTGACCATCCCGAGTCCGCCCGCATCGGATTCGGACAGGCTGAACTCCAAGGCTTTTCGCAGATTCGGCAGTTCCCGTTCCAGCCGGGCGACCCAGTCGAGTTGACGGGGGCCGATCATCTCCACGTTCGCGTGGCCCACCAGTCGCTCACACCAATCCCGGTGCCGCCGATGCAGATCCGGGTACAGACCGGCCTCCTCGGCCTGCTCCCGGCCGAACTCCTGCACGGTCTCGAGCATCCGGAAGCGCACCGCCCCATCGGCTTCCTGCCGGACCAGGATCGATTTGTCGACCAGCGCGGACAAGGTGTCGAGGATCTGGAACTCGGGTACCTGATCGGCGCACACCTGCTCGACCGCGTCGAGTTCGAAGCCACCGGTGAACACCGACAGGCAGGCCCACAGCCGCTTCTCGTCGGGTGTGCACAGGTCGTAGCTCCAGTTGATGGAGTAACGCAGCGTCTGCTGCCGCTTCGGGATGCCCCGGCCACCGCGGGACAGCAGGGCGTATCGGTCGCCGAGCCGGGTCCGGATCTGCTCGACCGACATGGTGCGCAGACGCGCGGCGGCGAGCTCGATCGCGAGCGGCAAACCGTCGAGCCGGGCGCAGATCTGGGCGATGGCGAGCTGGTTCGCGTCCGTCATCTCGAACCCCGGCACGGCCGCGGTGGCGCGTTCGACGAACAGGGCCACGGCGTGCGAGTGCGCCAGGGTCCGCTCCTTGCTCGATTCCGGAATTCCCAGCGGCGGCAGCGGATACACGGTTTCGCCGCCGATACCCAGGGCCTCGCGGCTGGTGGCGAGAATGCGCACGGTGGGGCAGGCGCGCAGCAGCGCCTCCGACAGCTTGGCGGCCGCGTCGATCACGTGCTCGCAATTGTCGAGCACGAGCAGCAGTTCGTACGGGGCCAGCGCCTCCACCAAGGTGTCCTGCACGGAGATGACGCCCTGGCTGCGGATGCCGAGGACCGCGGCCACCGCGTCGGGCAGCAGCGCGTCGTCGCGCAGTTCCCCCAGTTCGACCAGCCACGCCCCGTTCGGGAACCGCTGCCGGGCCTTGTGCGCGGCTCGCAGTGCGAGCCTGGACTTTCCGACCCCGCCGATCCCGGTCAGGGTCACCAGCCGTGACCCGGCCAGCAGGTTGACGACCTCCGACAGCTGGGTCCGGCGATCGACGAAGCTGGTCAGTTCCAGCGGCAGATTGCCCGTCCCGTCGTGCAGGCCGTCACTGTGCAGACGCGGAACACCCTGCGCCGCAGGTGTTTCCGCGCCCGTGAGCGATTCGTATTCGGAGCCCGGTTCGTCGCGCACCGCCATGTCGTCGACCGGGAAGCCGCGCTCGAGCTGGATTCGGCGCAGCTGCTCCCCGAGCGCGGCGGCGGTCGGACGGTCGTGCGGGTCACGGGACATGGCGACTTCGATCACCGCGCGGACATCCCAGGGGATTCCGACCTCACAGGAGTCCGGGTTCGCAGGGGTGGCGACCCGCACGAGTTGCGCCGCCTGCTGATCGTCGGGGTGCTCCGACGCCACGCGGCGGGTGAGCGCGCAGAGCAGGGTGGCTCCCAGCCCGTAGACGTCCGAGCCGCGGCTGGGAACCTGGCCGTCGAGTACCTCGGGCGCGGTGACGGTTTGTGGACTGGCGACGTCCGCGATGCCGAAATCGGTCAGCGCGGGCTCGTCGTAGTCGGTGAGCAGGATGTTCGCGGGCCGGATATCGCGGTGGACGACTCCGGCGCGGTGCGCGGATTCCAGCGCCCCCGCGACGCGCACCCCGATGTGCAGGGCCTCCGGGAGCGACAGCGGGCCGTCCTCACGCAGCCGTTCCCCCAGCGAGCCGCGCGGGAAGTACGGCATGACCAGGAAGGGGCGGCCGCTGCCGGTCTCGCCGACCTCGAGCATGCTGACGATGTTCGGATGCCCGGTGAGGCGTCCCAGCGCGCGTTGCTCGCGGAAGAACCGTTCCCGATCCTCCTCGACGTCACCGGTGAGGACCTTCACCGCCACATCCCGTTCGGCGGCGACCTGCCTGCACCGATAGACGATTCCCAGTCCGCCCCGACCGATCTCGTGCGCGCCCTCGAGACCGGCAGCGCTCAGCTCCGTGACGACGTCGAAATCGGCATCACGCTGCGCTTCGAATGGATCGGATCGGACCATCGGTAACTCGCAAATCGCCAGCGGTGGGCACTGATCAGGATATCTCTCCCGCACGTACACGGCGGAAATAGGTATGTCCCCGGCAGAACGGCCGTCGTGCGCAGGTATCCCCCCGACCGACGCTGTTTTCACCGCCGAGCGACCGCCGGCATCGAAAACCCTCAGGAGAACCACCAATGGCTACCGGACACCGCTCCCCCTCCCGGACCGCCCGCCGTATCGCCGCCGGCGTCCTGGCCGCCGCATCGCTGTCGATCGTGGCAACCGCCCAGGCCTCGGCACTCGTCACGGACGCTCCGGCGCGGACCCTGCCCGCAGCCGTGAGCCTTTCGGCCACGAAGATCGCGCCGACCGCCGCCTCCAGCGGCTCGGACCTCGACAGCTGGATCCGCGAGGCCCTGGGCGTCATGGCCGCGCACGGCATTCCCGGCAGCTACGACGGCATCCACCGCAACATCATGCGCGAATCCGGCGGCGACCCCGGCGCCATCAACCTCTACGACTCCAACGCCGCGGCGGGTATCCCGTCCAAGGGCCTGCTCCAGGTCATCGACCCGACCTTCCAGGCCTACCACGTCGACGGCACCTCCTGGGACATCTGGGATCCGGTAGCCAACATCACCGCCGCCTGCAACTACGCGGCCGCGCGCTACGGCTCGATGGACAACGTCGACTCGGCGTACTGACCCCGGGGTCCCGCTCCACCCGCTCGGGCGGTGATCCACTCCTCGGATCACCGGCCCGGCCGGAGCCTTCCGGGATGCGCGTCACGCACCGTCCCCAGCTCGATCCCGAACTCCAGCAAGCCCAAAGCCGCCCCGGAACCGCGCCCCCGAATCATGATGGGACGCATCACGTTCGCAGTCGGCGGCAGCCGGCATCCACGCGGGCCGACGCCACCGCGACGCAGGGGAGCCACACATCATGCCGGTGAAAGTCATCTCGGCGGCCGCGACGGCCGTGTTGGCCGCACTCGCCCTGGCCGGGTGCGGTCCCAGCAGCGCACCCGACCACCCGAGCACCACGATCGCGGCCGCGACCACCCGGCCGGTGTCGGTGGCACCGGGGTCATCGCTGTCCCCGGTCGCGGCGGCCACACGACGCCAAGCCTGCGTCGGCATGGTCGCGGTGCTCGGCCTGGAGGCTGAAACCCATGCCGGGGACCCGCACTGGTCGGTGCAGAAGGCCGCCGACGAGCTCATGGCCGAATGGCTGGCCAGCCCCGACTCCGCGAGCGCGACATCCGACGAGAAGGCCGGTTTCGCCGCGGGTGCGAGCGACGCCGTCACCCTGGTGTCGCGTGGTCAGGGCGACGACCACTGCCCGTAGTCGCGCACACCGCGAGGTTCCGGCGTAGCACCAGGCGAAACCCGGCTACAGCCAATAACTTCCGTTCTCGATACCGGAGTCGTCGATTCGGCCGGACCGATCAGTTGTTCTTGCCGCGCGCGGCGACCCTCCAGTGGTCGACCACCGTGCCGTCGTCCACGACCGTGACGTCATCGACGAGGTTCATGGTCATGCAGACGTGATTGGGGATCACGCGCAGGCGTTCTCCGATGGTCGGCAGCGGCGTGTCGCCGGGCCAGGTCACGGTGGCGTGGTGTTCGGACAGCGCGGTGATGTCGGCGTCGGGGTGATCGATCAGCCGGCCGAACCCACGGGTCCATGCCGGGCGGTCACCGCCCAGGATCTTGCTCCCGGAGTCGAGGATGATCCGGCGCGGGCCGTGGGCGGTGTCCTGCCGGCTGACCACCGTGGCGGCGACGGTGAGAGCGATGTCATCGACCGCACAGCGTTCGAGTTCGAGCTGCTGGGCGTCGCCGAACACATAGACGCCCGGGCGTAGTTCGGTGGCCGCGTCCGAGGTGGTCAGCAGTGCGGTGGGGGTCGATCCGCCGCTGCGGCGGGTGATCTCGAACCCGTCCGCGACCAGGATGTTCGCGGCGTCGGTGAGGGCCCGCTGTTCCTGCGCGGCGGCCTCGGCGGCTTTGCCCGGGAGATAACTGTGACCGGGGAAGGTGAACACACCCGTCACGGACAGCCCGCCGGCCCGGGCGGCGCGGGCGATCTCGACCACCTGCCCGGCGCCGACCCCACTGCGGTGATGGCCGCTGTCGACCTCGACCAGCGCCTCGATCGCACTCGCGGCGGCCCCGAGCTGGGCGGCGGCGTTCGCGGCGGCCTCCGGGGAGTCGATACCGATCGCGATGCGGGTGCGCGCGGTCAACCGGCGCAGCCGCTCGGCGTGGCGAGGACCGATCCACAACGGGTAGGCGATGAAGATGTCCTCGACACCGTGGGCGGCGAACACCTCGGCCTCGCCGATGGTGGCGACGGTGAGACCGATCGCGCCGGCGCGCACTTGCCGATCGGCGATCTCGGGGATCTTGTGAGTCTTCGCGTGCGGACGCAAAGCGATCCCCCGGGCGGTGACGGCGGCGTTCATCCGGGCGATATTGCGGTCGAGGACGACCTGATCGATGACGACGGCGGGCGTATCGATCTCGCCGGGGATGAACACCACGTCGGACTCCTTCGGGGCTTGCATTGCGTCGGGCCGCATACACAATGCCACCCGCCGCACCGGGCACCCGCGCCGAGTACCGGCCGGTTCCGGCGCGCTAGCGCGTGCTCGCCGCGGGTGCGGTCGGGGTGCCGCTGAGCGGGGGCTTCGATTTCGTCGTGGTCGTGGGATGGGTCGGGGTCGTGGAGTGCGGTGTCGTGGTGGGGGTGCCGACGATGCTCGAGGTCGCGGGTGTGCCCACGATGATCGATCGCGCTCTGCCTTGCCATTCGCCGGACAGGTCGCCCTTGGCCGACTTCTCGACGGTGTGGGTGTCACCGTGGTAGCCGTGGGCGGAATAGAGTGTGGCGGTTTTGCCCGCCCGGTTGAAGACCGAGACCGCGGCGCCGTCGATATGTTGTTGGGACAGGTCGGGCGAACCGGTCGTGAACAACGACATCTTCCCGGTGCCTCCCGCTCCGGTGAATAGGCACGTCCAATCGGTCGGGCAACGGTCGTATCCGGTGCATCCGCCAGTTGTGTTGCACCACTTGTCGGTAACGCTGATGAAGGTGGCGCCGCTGACCTTCGTGTGTTCGGTGCCTCTGCCATTCGCCAGGACGACGTCCTGCTCGTTGTCCGGGGTGATGCCGATGTGGTCGAGCAGCAGAGTGCAGGCTGTGCTCAACGCGATTCCGGTCGCGGCCACCACCAGTTCGGCGGTAACCGTCGCCCTGGTGCGCAGCAGCTTCGCGACCGCTTCCACGACGGGTTCGACCATCTCACAGAGCACGTCCTCGGCGGTCTTCACCGATTCCGCCGTCTTGATTCCGTTGCAGCCGACCGTGCCGAACCCGACCACCAGCGCGATCAGCGCGATGAACAGCTTCCGCACCACGGGTGAGTTCACTGGTGTGCGTGAACGATGTCTGTGCCACACGGCTTCCCCCGGGTTTCGCGCGCCGGTTCTTCCAGCATCAGCAAGTCTGCGCAACAACGGTCGGCGAACGCATCGGGCTCGTACCATTGAGTGGCACACCGGGTTCGGGTGACCCGCGCCGGCCACCGCGGATCCGATCGGGGGGACCATGGCATCAGACGACGGCACGGTCATCGGACGCGCGGTCGCGGTCCTCGAGGTGGTCACCTGCGCGAACGAAGCCGTGACACTCGCCGCCCTGACCCGCGCCACCGGCATTCCGAAATCCACCGTGCGCCGGATCGCCAACGCGCTCGCCGACCGCCGGATGCTCGAAATCACCCCGGAGGGCTATCTGCCGGGCGCCCGCCTGGTTCACCAAGCGCTGCGAACCACGCGGCGGCTGGACCGCGCCCTGAGAATCCAGCCCTACCTCCAGGACCTGCACCTGCAGTCCGCCGGCGAGATCGCGTGGTTCGGCGCCGTCGAGGACGGCGAACTCGTGTTCACCGACGCCGTTTTCAGCCGCCGGTACAGTTCCGTGCTCAATGGCGCCCGGTGGCCGCGGGCATCAGTACTGGGAAACAGCATCGTCCTCAGCGCGGCGGGCCGGCTCCAGGTCGCACACGACGCGGAACAGGCCGACCGCATCCTCGGCACCGGCTGGCGTCCGCTGACCCGCTACTCGGTGACCAATCGCAACCAACTCGACTCACTGCTCGAGCAGGCCCGGGACACGGGAGTGGCCACCGAAGCCGAGCAGGTGATGCTCGGATGGAGTTGCTCCGCGACGGCGATCCGCGACTCGGAGGGAGCCATGATCGGCGCGCTGGGACTCATCGGCGGCGGCGACCGCGCCCGCAGTCTCGTCGCGCGGGTGGCCAAGCTCGGCAGCCAACTCCAAACGGAACTCAGCGAAATCGAGCGCAGCCCCGCCGATTCCGCGCCGGTCTCCGAGGACGTCTGGTGGAAAGCGCGATTCCAGGTCGGGTGAGCCGCCGTCTCGGACTTCCGCCGACCCGCGTCATGTTCGAGGGCCCAGCGGCAGTGAGGCCGGAAAGGTCACCGGCACCCTGAGCGGGGCACGATGGAAAGCGCTGGAGCGCCAGGGCAGTTCGGCCAGCGGGATGGCGAGTGTGATGTCGGGGAGGGCATCGAGGAGTTGGTCGAGGGCCTCGCGCGCGATGATGGAGGCGATCGGCTGGGCCGGGCAGGTGTGCGCGCCCGACCCCCAGGCCAGGTGGGATCGATTGCCGGTGTGGTCGCCGGAAACAGCGGGGTCGGTATTGCACGCGGTGATGCCGATCAGGACCGGCTGGTTCGCCGGCAGCCAGGCATTGCCGACCACCTGGGGTTGCCGCGGGTAGCGCGGACACGCGTTGGCCAGCGGCGGGTCGGTGAACAGGACTTTGTCGATGGCATCGCGCAATTGGAGGGAGCCGCCCAAAAGGTCGTCGTGGAAGCCGGCGTCGTCGGCCATCAGCACCAGGGCGCTGACGATGAGATTCCAGGTCGGTTCGGCGCCCATGGCGTAGAGCTTGGTCAGTTGTTCGACGATCTCGTCATCGGTGAAACCGGCGGCGTGGCCGATCAGGGTCGAGACGACGTCGCGGTCCGGGGCACGGCGTTTGGTGGCTACCAGTTCGGCCAGGGTCGCGCGGAATCGGCGATCCGCGATATCGGCGGCGGTCGCGTCGGTGGCCTCGATCAGATCCGTCAGTGCGGCACCGGCTTCGGCGCCGAGCGCGGACGACAGGCCGATCAGGTCGTTGACGACGCGGAGGGTGAGGGGGCGGGCGTAGTCGGCCAGCAGATCGGCGTGCCCGATGCCGCAGAAGCTGTTGATCAGCGGCACGGCGGCGGATTCGACGGTGCCGCGCAGCCGGTACTGGTCGATGGCGGCCATGGCGGCGAGATAGGCCGCGCGGTGCGTCGGCCCGCCGGTGTCGGCGGCGTCGACGGGGCCCCACTCCATGACGGGCATGACCGGGCAGCCCTCGGGGATGGTCGGCTCCCAGGCACGTGGATCGGCCGGAAAGTGTTCGGGGTCACCGAGAATCCGGAGCGCTTCGCGGTATCCGAGGATCAGGGTGGCCGGGGTGCCGTCGGCCAGTTCGATGGGTGCCACGGGGCCGTACCGGCGGCGTAGGTCCTCGTAGGCGTGGTGTGGGTCAGCGGCGAACGCCGGCGAGTGCAGCTTCACTCCCGCGGCCCCGCGCAATGGTTCGGGATCGAGAACGCGAACATCTTCAACGGGTGACTCCCATGAGCGGGTTGAACATGACCGGTGGAACGTGCTCGAAACAACGACGTCTGGTCCACGGTTGCTGCGGGGATGCGATCAGCGCTGTGTCACATCGCTGCCCCGGAGCGTACGCGGATCCGGCCGTCGGGCCCGCGGCCATGCTACTGGCGCGACGGGTTGACCGTGAGACACCTGCGCATCGGGCGACACTTAGAACATGCTCCGCTGTAACAGGTTTCGCTCACCCCTCGGATGCTACCCCAGCAACCATGGTGCGTAGCCCGAAGTCGGCGAGGACATCGGGGCCGTCCGCACGAATTTGCTCACCGTATGTCGGAGATTAGCTGACTGTTTGACCAGGTCCACGCCCGATCGGGCCCGGCAGCGGGGGCGATTCGTCCGATCATCCCCGCGCTACAGGACTCAATTTGAAGCGCACTGTGTAACAATACGTTTCGTGTCTCGTTCGCCCTACCGCAACACTGTGGCTCCATCGGTGCCGCAGCATGAGGTGATGGCGCGGGCGACTTTCCTCGACGACCGGTCGACAGGCGATATCGCCCGAAGGTGGGCGATGGGTTGAACTCTCGACAGGTCATTCCATCGGGCCGCTGATTCCCGATCGATCGACAGCTTCCGCTGGTCTCGGGCAGCCGGACACCCCGGCTGCCGGGCCATGCGTAATGCCAAGCGGCACAAGATACGTCGCTTGGAATCGGTATTGAGTGGAAGAGAAGGCGGAGTCATGGTCTCTCATGGGAACGTGGACAGTTTCGCGGATCTGCTGTTCGGCGGCCGGCGTGCCGCGGCGCAGCGGTACAACAAGCTGTTCAGCGAAGAAGGATTCGACCAGGATTGGTGGGCTGCCACCAACGACCCCGGGGCCCGCGCCTACGAGCGGTACCTGCGCATGCTGCCGAACCTGTCGGCCGTGGAGAGGGTGTCGGATCTGCGTGAGTGCCTGACTTTGCACGAGCAGTCCACCGTCGTCGATCCGCACCTCGGCGCCCTGCTGACCGTGCAGGTGAACCTGGTGCTGGGCACCCTGCTCGAACAGCATTCGCGCACAGGTGAAGTGGACAAGGCGCTGACGGAGCTGCTGGCGGGCCGCGCGGTCGGCGCCTACGTGCTCACCGAGGTCGGTCACGGCAGCGACCTGAACAACCTCGAGACGACCGCGGTGTACGACCCCGCCGACGGCGGTGGCTTCATCCTGAACACGCCGACCGACGCGGCGATCAAGTTCATGCCGACGACCGCCGCGCCGCCGGTCGAGGGCATCGCGCGATTCGGAATCGTGTTCGCGCGGTTGATCATCGGTGACACCGCGCACGGCGTGTACCCGTTCCTGGTCTGGACCTGCGATGCCGACGGCCAGGTGCGCCCCGGGCTCACCATCCGCCGCATGCCGGAGAAGCCGGGCCTGGGCATGGACAATGCCATGACCCGCTTCGACAATGTCCGGGTGTCGCGCGAATGCCTGTTGTCGCATACCGGAACCCGCATCGACGACAACGGTGAGCTGGTCTCGCCGATCCCGGCCGACAACCAGGTGTGGCGCGCCATCAGCCGGGTGCGCGTGGGCCGACTATGCATCTCGGGCATGGCCGCGGCGGTGTCGCGGGCCGCGGTGTCGATCGCCGTCCGGCAGTCCGCGCAGCGGGATATCGCGAGCATGTCGGGCGGGCGGATCCCGCTGCTCGAGGTGCCGGCGCACTACGCGCCGCTGGTGGAGGCCGTGGTCGACACCTATCTCGCCACCTCCGCGGTGGAGATCGCCGTCGACGGCTTCGCCGACGTCATCGCGGCCGAGGACGACGAGCAAGGCCCCGCGCTCACCGACCTGGTGTCGTTGACCAAGTACTTCGCCACCTCCACCGCGTTGCGGGTGTGCGGCGAGGTCCGCGATCGGCTCGGCGCCCAGGGCGTCTTCGCCCACAACAAGATCGTGGAGTACCGGGCCCTGCGCGACGCCGCGGCCACCGCCGAAGGCGACAGCTACGTGATCGCCCTGCTGGCGGGCTACCGCCGGCTGTTCGGGCCCGACCAGTGGACCCGGGAGAGCTGGGACGAGCTCGAGCCCTGCGATCTCGACACCCCCGACAGCTGGGTGAAGTGGATGGGCGCTCGCGCGCTGTTCCTGCAGCACCGCGCGCTCGAGGCGTACGCGAACACCAGCGGCGACCGGCAAGCGCGCTGGGACCGGGTCTACGACCTGGCGCTGGCCGCCGCCGACGCGCACACCGCCCACCGCGCCGCCCTGCGACTGGCCGAGCGCGCCGCCGAGCTGCCGGCGGGTCCGCGGCGGGTGATGGAGAACGTGCTGGTCCTGTTCGCGGTGCGCCAGTTCCTCGCGCACGGTGCGGACCTGCTGCCGGACGGCCCGCTGCCCAAGACGCGGGAACCGTTGCGCGACATGCGCGTCCAACTGCACGAGATGCTGGCTCCGCACCTTTCCGACCTGGTCGGGGCCTTCGAGCTCGAAACCGGTTCCCTGCGTACGGTGTACGACTCCGACAGCTACATCGACCAGTGCGCGACCGCGCTCCGGATCGGCTGACGACCCGGACCGCACGCGGCTGACCCACGCCCGGGATGCCGGTTCACTCCGGCGTCCCGAGGTGTGGTCAGGAATCCCGGGGTGTGGTCAGAACGGCGTGCGGGTGGGCGGGAACGCCACCGGCAGGCTCGCCAGCGACCGGTGGAAAGGCCCTGGCCGCCAGACGAGTTGGTCGACCGGGCAGGCCAGCCGGAGTTCGGGCAGCAGATCGAAGAGATGATCGATGGCGTTCTGCGCGACCAGGTACGCGACGTCCTGCGCCGGGCAGGCATGCGGCCCGGTGCCCCAGGCGATGTGCGCGTTGTTGCCGGTGTAGCGGCCCACGATGGCGGGGTCGTTGTTGCAGGCCGCCATGCTGGTCACCACCGGCTGGTTGGCCGGCAGCCACGTATTGTCGACCATGGTCGGCCGGACCGGGTAGGTGATCCCGAAGTTCGCGAGCGGCGGGTCGGTGAACAGCAACTCGTTCAACGCATCCCGGGTGGTCAGCGCCGCCTCTCCGGAGAACCGCTCGTCGGTGAGCATCAGCAACAGCGTATTGGCGATCAGGTTGGTCAGCGGCTCGATGCCGGCGCCGTAGATGGTCACCAGCTGGTGCACCAGCTCCTCGTCGGTGAGTTCCGCGCCGTGTTCGAGCAGCCGGGTGGTGACGTCAGCGCCCGGCTCCTCGCGCTTGAGGTTCACCAGTTTGCCGAGCGCCGACACGAACAGCGCGTTGCCCGCCTCGGCCGAGTTGCCCTCGAACATCATCGCCATGCCCTGCGCGACCTGCTGACCGATGTCCGCCGGGCACCCGACCATGACATTGAGGTAGGCGAAGGTGACCGGAAAGGCGTACTGGCTGATCAGGTCGGCCTGCCCCTCGGTGCAGAACGTGTTGACCTGCGCGATGACGATCTGCTCGATCGCGTCGTCGACCTGGTACAGGTTGATCGCGTCGATGCTGTCGACACTGGCCTTCCGATACCGCGCGTGCTCGCTGCCCGCGCTGCGCAGCGCGTTCGGCCGGTACTGCAGCATGGGCAGGATCGGGCAGTCGGCGGGTATGTCCTGCTCCCAGATCCGCGGATCCGCCGGGAAGCGGTCCGCGTCATTGTTGATCGCGACCGCGTAGCGATAGCCGATCACCAGGGTGGCGAGGATGCCGGGCGAAAGTTCCACCGGAGCAAGGGAACCGAACTTCTCGCGCATGGCGGCGTAGAAGGCGTGCGGGTCGGCGGCGAACTCGGGCGCGTACAGCGGCACCGGGATTCGGTCGAGGAGGTCGGGGCGCGAATCCCCAGCGGACTGCATGTCGCCAGATCATACTCATGGCCGCGGGTGACGGCGCTGCGAGATCTCGATCACGGGTCCGAGAAGCCCTGCCCGCGAGGACAACCCACGGCTCGTCGGGTGTCACTGCGTGAAGACGCACCAGAACATGCGAATCCACCCGGGGTATCGAGCGGTGTCGACGTCATACAGCTGCAGGTCGATCCAGTTGGTGGCGCCGGACGCGGAGTCTCGCAACCGGATCGCCGACTGCTCGCTCGAATAGTTCACCCGCCCGGTGGCCCAGCGCCGGGCAAACTCGGAGTACTCGTGCAGTTCATCCAACAGGTCCGCGGCCCATATCTCGTTGCCGGGCAGGGCGATCCGGGCGCGCAACACCGAAACCGCGGAATCCAGCACGCGATCCCAGTCGGCGAGCGCGGCCACCGCGCGACGATCGCCCAGCAGCCAACGCATCACATTGCCCGCCTCGTCCAGTCCCGGGAAAGCGGAGCGGGCCGCCTGATTGAGCGCGAGGACATGCCAGCGCGAATCCAGGTACCCGGCCGGGTCCGGGCAGCAGCAATCGATCCGGCGCCGCAATGCCGGCGTGATACCGGAGGTCAATTCCGCGACCGCCGGCACCACCGGCTCCCGCAGTCCGGCCAGGTCGAAGAGGTATCGCCGTTCGTCGACCGAGAGCGGCCGCACCCGCTCCAGCCGGCCCGCCAGCGCCTCGACCACCGGCCGGGTGGGATGGTCGCGTCGACCGAGTTCCAGATGATTGATATAGCTGGCGCTGACTCCCGCGGACTTCGCCAGACCTTCCCGAGACAGTCGCCGGTCGTCCCGCAGATGCCGGAGAAACTCGCCGAAACTCGGTGCGTACGTATGCGCGTGCCTCGACTCGACCAGTTCGATCATGCACCACCCCTTCCACTGGGGACATCCCGTCTCCGTTCCATCGGGGACATCCCATGTCCGCACGATAACGATCTAGCGCGCCAAAAATGGACAAACAGATCAAAGCGATCACGCATGACCGGAATTAGCGAACCACTGGCAACCGCAGCGCAGACCGACAACCGCGGAGATCACCGCCCGAGCCCACCGCTCCTGCAACCCACATGGATTCGCCAGAAATTCGCCGGAATCGAGAATTGGCATGATCCGTCACACCGTTCGGAGTTCACGGCACCGACGCGGATGGCGGCGCCACGATCAGCAGGTTGCGCCTGGTCGGCGCGCCGGCCCGCTGGTCGACTGCCGCGGTGGTCATCTCGCCTCGCCCTCCGGTTGTCCGATCCAGGCCTCGGCCGCGTCCATCGCCGCGCGCGCGGCGCCGAACATCTCAGGCCTCGGGGCGAATATCGCGTCCGCACCGATCACCTCGACCGCGCCGGTTCGGCGCATGACTTCCAGCAGGCGAGGTTCCACGCCCGCCAGATACAGGCGAGACCCGCTGTCGCGCAGCTTGTTCGAGTAGTTCTCCAGCATCTTCAGCACCGCCGAGGACGGGACCTCGGGTACGCCGCGCAGCACCAGCACCACGGCGGCCCGATCGGCCCCCGCCGGAGCCGGCAGTTGCTCGTCGATGCGGGTCGTCTCGGCGAAGAACGACGAACCGGCGTAGTACACGACGGTGACCGCGTGCGGAGCGAGCGCGGCGGGGACGTCGGTCACCCGCCAGTTCCCGCCATCGGGCACCAGCCCGCGCAACCGGCTCGCCCGGGAGGTCTGCACGCAGAAGAGGATCAACGACAGGATCGCGCCCAGAATGATGGCCTGCTGCAGCGGAATCTGGGTGGTGGCCACGAAGGTCGCGATCATCGCCAGGCTCGACATCCAGGAGGTGCGCAATACCATCCGGATGTCCTTGACCCGGCCCATGAACAGTTCGCCGGCGATCACGATGAGCAGGCCGCCGATCACCGGCATCGGGATGCGCCCGGCCAGCGACCCGAACAGCAGCACCAGCAGGGCCAGCCACAGGCCCGCGAAGATGCCGGTCCACCGGGTGCGCGCGCCCGCGGAGACCGCGACGCCGGTCCGCGACATCGATCCGCCGGTCGGCAGACCGCCGAACAGGCCGCCACCGACATTGCCGATGCCCTGCGCGATGAAGTCGCCGTTCATCGACGACCGGCTGCCATCGGGATTGGGCACGGTCGGCCCGATGGACGCCGACTGCGCCAGCGCCACCAACGCCACCGCGAACGCGCCCGGCAGCAGCGCCCGCAGTGCGGACAGGTCGGGCGCGGTGAAAGGCGGCAGCGCCGAAGGAATATCGGCGATATCGCGGGCCAGCTCCACACCGATGCCCAGCACCCCGACGGCCACGCTGACCACCAGCAGCGACACCAGGATCGCGACCGGTTCCAGCTTCGGCACGTACCGCACCGCCGCCCACACCCCGATCGCCGCCAGCGCGGTCAGCGTGGCGGCGAGCTTCCAGTCGCCGATGTGGGCGAGCCAGTCACCGATCTGATAGATCTTGTTGTGTCCCTGCGGGGAATACGCGGTGGCGTCCTTGAGCGATCCGGTGAAGATCTGGACCGCGATACCGGCCGAGAAGCCGGTCATCACCGCGTTCGACACGAAGGTGAGCGCCGCGCCCATGCGCAGCACACCCAGCAGGATCATCACCGCGCCGGCCAGCACCGTCAGCATGGCGATATTGCCCAGGTCGTGCGGGTCGAGCCCGGCCTCGCTGATCACACTGCGCGAGGTGAACGCGATCGCGCTGGTCAGGGTGGTGACCATGAGAACCGTTCGGGCGAACACCGATCCGAGGATGGTCGGCACGATGCCCGAGTAGATGCCCGCCACCGGATTGAAACCGCCGATGGCGGCGTAGGCCAGCCCCTCGGGGATCGAGAACAGACCGGTCACGAAGCCGGAGATGGCGTCGGCGGGCTTCGGCCGGCCCAGTCCTCGCAGTGGATTGCGCACGCCGGCCTTCATCCGATCAGCCCTCCGATCGCGTCACCCGCGTGTTTGCTGCCGGCCATCAGCAGCACCGTGGCCGCGATCGCGCCGTCGTGCTGGCTCATGTAGTTCCTCCACAGACTCGGTCGATAGCCGGCGGCGGTGACGTTGCTTCCCCGCCCACAGCGCTGGACGGTCGGTTACGGCGTGACCGCCAGCGCGCCGCCGATCTGGGTGCCCAGCCAGATCGGGACCCAGACCGGAGCGGTCACCGCGAGCAAGGGCGAGGCCAGAATTCCGAGCAGTATCAACATGGTTCATCCCTTCGAGATCGGGTCGGTCAGTCGCCGGCACGCAGTACTTCGAGCCAGAGGATCGGCAGATATTGGCTGACGCAGTCGGCGACCACGGTCGAGCCGGGCTGGAACGCGGCATACGCGGGCGGCGTGGCGAAGTCGGGCCCGGCCGGAGTGCCCGGGTCCACCGGCGGGTGTCCTTCCGGGTACGACCAGGGCGTTCGAGGTCGATGCAGGCGGACATACAGGCACTCCTGTCGTGGGGCGTTTCGGTGATCGCGAGATGAGCCCAGTCCGATTCGACCACCGGTACGCGCTGGTCGGCCTCACCCGATAGGGGTGATTCTCGGCGCGTGACGGCCGCGCACCCTTCCCCGCGGCGCCGCCGACCGACCCGGGCATTGCCGTGGCCGGCGAATTCACCCTGATCGCATGAGGTGGCGAGGACGCCTCGTGCGGCAAGGTCTGACGAGCGGGATCACCGCCCGCGGACGGAGGACACCCATGACGACCGTGCTCGCGCCCACATTGCGCGGCTATCGAGCCGCTTGGCTGCGCGCCGACGTGGTCGCCGGTCTCAGCGCCGGAGCAGTGGTGATCCCCCAGGCCATGGCCTACGCCACCGTCGCCGATCTGCCGGTCCAGATCGGCCTGTACACCTGCATGGTGCCGATGGCCGTCTACGCCCTGCTCGGCGGCTCGCGCACGGTCAGCGTGAGCACCACCTCCACCATCGCGACCCTGACCGCCTCCACCTTGATCGGCGCGGGCATCGCGGCGGGCTCCGAGGACGCGCAGACCTCGCTGATGACGCTCACCCTCCTGGTTGGCCTGCTGCTGCTCCTCGCGCGCCTGCTGCGGTTGGGCTCGATCATCGAGAACATCAGCGAGGCGACGCTTTCCGGCATCAAGACCGGTGTCGGCCTGACGGTCGCGGTCGGTCAGCTGCCGAAACTGCTGGGCGTGCCCGCCGATCCCGATGCCACCGGCTTCTTCCGCGTGGCGTGGTCGGCACTGCGGCAGGCGGGCTCCGCCAACAGCGCCACCGTACTGCTGGCGGTAGCGAGTATCGCCGCGCTGTACGCGATGTCGATGTTGGTTCCCAAGGTCCCCGGCCCGCTGGTGGTCGTGGCCGCCGGCATCGCGCTCGTGGCCTTCGCACACATCGACGAGCAGGGCGTCGCGCTCATCGCCTCGGTCCCCTCCGGCATTCCGCTGCCGGGCATCCCGAGCCCGCACGACGTGGGCGCGTTGCTGCCGGGCGCGCTGGCCATCGCGATCATGGCCTTCCTGGAGACCGTCGCGGTCGGCCGTGGCGTGCGCCGCCCGAAGGAGCCCCAGATCGACAGCGACCAAGAGCTTTTCGCCAATGGCGCGGCCGCGGTCGCGGGCTCGTTCTTCCACACGCTGGCACCCGCCGGCGGTTTCTCCCAGACCGCCGTCGCACTGCGGGCCGGGGCCCGCTCGCAGGCGGCCAGCCTGGTGACGGTGGCGCTCGCGGTCGCGGTGGCGCTGTTCCTGGCTCCGGTTCTCGACGATCTGCCGCAGGCCACCCTGGGCGCCATGGTCGTGGTCGCCACCCTCGGTCTGCTGGATATCGGCGAGTTCCGGACGTTCTGGCGAGTCAACCGCGCCGAATTCTGGGTCGCCGCGGGGACCGCGGTGGTCGGCCTCACCGCGGGCCTGCTGCCGGCCGTCGCCGTCGGCGTCGTCGCGACGCTGTATCTGGTTCTGCGCGAGCTCAACCGACCCCACATCGAACAACTCGTGCGCGTCGGCACCGGCGAATGGACCGCGAACGCGCCGGACGCGCCCACCGTGGCGGCCGACCCGCTGGTGCTGCGCGTCGCGTCGGGCCTCTACACCGCGAATGTCCGAGCCAACATCACCGCCATCCGCGACCGGGTGAACGAGCTCATGGCCGCTGGGAACGCCCCGCGCGCCCTGATTCTGGACTGCTCGTCGATCCCCGACGTCACGATCACCGTGTTGCGCGGCTTCCTCGACCTGATCCGCGAGCTCGAAGACCTCGGCGTGACAGCGTATTTCGCGGAACTCCCGGAGCGGAACCGCGCCACCCTCGACCGCTCCGGACTGGGCCGGGAGTACGAGGCCGACGGCCGCGTATTCGACACCGTGGACGCCGCCGTCGCCGCATTGAATCGTTGAACGCCGCGACGGTCAGCGCGATTGCCTACAGACCGCCGATGCCCTTGCCGAGCACGACGGCGCCCATCACCGCGAGCACGATCGCCATCACGAGGTGATTGTTGTCCTGCAACCACACCCGCGTCTCGTCCAGCACCGGCCGCAACCGATCCGCGGCCACGGCGTAGCCGAGGACCACCACCAGCACCGTCGCCGCCGCGATCACCGTGTAGACCGCCACCGTGACCACCTTCCCGCCCACGCCCAGCCCACCCGAGCCGATCGCGACACCGGCCGAGACACACAGCAACAGGTTCTTGGGATTCACGGCCGAGAGCGCCACGCCCAGCCCGGCGGCCTTCCCGACAGTGAGCTGATCGATGGCCTGCATCCAGCCCGGTATCGAGGTGTCCGACCGTCCTCGCCACTGCTTGACGGCCAACACCACCAGCAACGCGCCCAGCGCGATCTTGATCCAGGACGCCGTCGCGGAGGGGTCCTTCGCCGTCGAGTCGCCCAGCGACCCGGCCAACAGCAGGACGACCACGGTCACCGCCAGGATTCCCGCCACCCAGCCGGCGGCGAAGCCCTTGCCCGCGCCGGACGCGTTCTTGGACAGGATCATGAGAATCGCCGCCACCACGGGGATCGGTGAGATCGCCACGCCGACGGCCAAGGGAAGTAGTTCGCCGATGACTGAGCTCATTCCGCCACGCTAGGAACGAAATCCCGTGCGCACGTCACACGCTCGGGGTGAAATCGGCGCCCGGGCACGACGTCGGGGGTCCGCGCGAGCGCACCCCACCGCGCGAAGTCACCCCGAACGGATGAGGCGCGAACCGAATCGACCGGTGAATCTTGTAATCGGCCTGCGGTGCGGCCTCTTTACCAGCGTGCACACCCTGTCTCCACCGCTATCCGTGAGGAGGTGATGTTCGTGCCCGAGAAGGTTCGCTATCAGTTCGTCATCGCCGGCGAATTGTCCGCCCGCGCCCTGAGCGCTTTCCCCGAACTGGCCCGGAGCGTGCACTCGACCAGCGGCACCACCACCCTGTTCGGGTCGGTGGATGACTACACCGCCATGCGCGGCGTGCTGGCCCGCATCGACACGCTCGGATTGACCCTGCTCGGTTTGTCGCAGTTACCGGACTAGCGCGCGGGGTCGTCCTCGGCTGACCATGCACGGTGCCGGCGCGGGCCGCGACGAAGACTCGATCCGGTGACGGGCTCGAGATTCGCCAGGGCACAGCAAATTGTTGGTATACGTTTTCTAGCACCGGATTTGTCCGTATCTCACCCGCGTGCAGTCAGATACCACAGTTCATGGAGATGCCGTGGCCCTGTCGACGCAAAAGAACGATCATCATGAGCATTGCCCCGAGATAGCCACCATGCGCGCTATCACGGCATATCAGCCCCCACAGCTCTCCTTCAGCGCCCTGCCGCTCACCGCCGCGCAAACGACCCTGAATCGTGCCCACGCCACGGGCAACGGTCACACCGTGCTGGTCTGCGCGCCGGCCGGCGCGGGCAAATCCGTTCAGGTCGCCGAATGGATCCGTCGGCTTCACCACCGGGTATCCGACCTCACCACGGGCTGGCTGGCGCTGGCCGAACCCAGCCTGGACCCCGCGCGGCTGTGGCAACACGCCGCCGCCGCGCTGGGCTTGCATCCGCCGTCCACGGCGCCGGCGATGGTTCCGGGCCCGGTCGCCGAGGCCGCCGAACTCGTCGCCGCGCTGGGCCGGCGTTCCGCGCCCGCCGTGCTGGTGATCGACGACGCCCATCTGCTGACCGACCCGCTGCTGCTGGCCGGGCTCGAATACTTCCTCGACCACGCACCCCGCTCGCTCACCACCATCGTCATCGGACGTTTCGATCCGCCATTGCCATGGCACGGCATCGACATGACCGGCCGGCTGACCCGAATCAGCTTCGGCGAGCTGACCTTCGGCGACCCCCAGATCGCGGATCTGCTCGCCCAGCACGGCTGCCGCCCCGATGCCTCCGACATCGCCGCGATCCGGCGCCTGACCTGTGGGTGGGCGGCGCTGGTCCGGATCGCCGCGATCCATCTCGCGGCACACGCCGAGTCCGATCGCGCGACCGCCATCGCCACCCTGAGCCGAACCCCGCACGGCGTCGCGGACTTCCTCGTCGGCGAGCTGCTCGACACACTGCCCGCCGAGGCGCTCGACTTCCTGCTGGCGACCGCGGTCCCCGCCTCGTTCCCACTCGACCTCGCCCGCGAACTCACCGGCGACGACGCCCCCCGTGTGCTCGACGGACTGCTGCGCGGCAACTTTCCGATGGAACGCAATGCGCGCGACGGCCTGCTCTGGCACACCTACCATCCGATGCTGCGCGCCCATCTGCTCGCCGAGGCCGCGCGCCGCCCTGACACGCAACTACCGCGGCTGCATCGAACCTGCGCCCGGTGGTTCGCCGAATCCGGAATGCGCACGCTCGCACTGCAGCACGTGCTCGCCGAACCCGGGCAGCCCGGCCTGGCCGCCTTCGTACGCGACCACGGACCACGGCTGGTCTTCGACGGCGCGGGCGCCGGGCTGCTTCGCCACCTCGACGACCTCGAGCTCCGCGACGACCCGTTCACGCGGTTGCTGCACGTGGCCGACGCGCTCGAGCGAGGCGACGCGGTGCACGCGTCGATGCTCATGGAGGTCGTCCGCGACCGCACCACAGCGCTGTCCGCGATCGTGGATTCGGCCACCGTGGACGCTTTGACGGCGGCGGTGACCGTGGCCGTCGATCAGGCCTCCGGCGGCTCGGTCACCGCCCGTCCCCGCTCGGCGACGCCCGCGACCACCGGACATCCGGACCTCGACTGCTATATCGCCCTCCATTTCGGCACCGCCGCCACCTTCGGGCCCGAGCTCGCGCTCGGCGAAGCCGGCCTGCGCCGAGCGCTCGCACTGGCCGAGCGCGGCGGGCCGTGCCGGCTCGGGCTGCAGGCCCTCACCCAGCTCGCCATGGCCGCCGGACTGGCGGGCCGGTTCACCGCGATGCGTGAACGGGCCACGCACGCAGTGCGATTCGCGGAACGGCACGGACTGACCGACTGGCCCGCGGTGACGCACGCACGGGTGATGATCGCGACGACGGCCTATCTCCAGGGCGAGCCCGACACCACGCGGACCGGGGAGTTGCTGCCGACCGTGCTGCGCCTCGATGGTTCGACGGCCCCCGCTCCCGGCTGGCACGCCGCCGTCCTGGCCCATCTCGTCGCCTCCGATACCGCTACCGACCGCCAGCGCGCGGCCGAAGCGATGCGCGTCGCGATGCACCGCCTCCTCGACGAGGCCGCCGTGCCGACGGCGACGGGCGGCCTGCTCACCCATGTGCTGTGGTCGCTGCTGCGGATCCGCGCCCCGGAGGCGATGCGCGCGCTGCTGGATCACGCGGTGTCGCGGCTGGGCCACACCCCCGAGACGATCGTGGCCGACGCCGCGCTCGCCGACCACGCCCAGCGCGCGGCGACCGCCGTGGAGTTGCTCGAACCCGTCCTGCGACAAGGGGATCGGTCCCATCCGATCACCATGATCCACGCCTGGCTGATCCGCGCCTCGGCCTGCGACCGGCTCGACCGGCCCGCCAAGGTGCACGAGGCGCTGCGCCGGGCCCTCGAGTACGCCCAGCCCGACCGGCTGATCAGGCCGTTCCTCGACGTGCCCGCGGCGGTCGAACTGCTCGACCAGTTCGTCGGCCGTTTCGGTCACCTCGACCCGCTGGTCGAGACGATCCGGCAGCACCCCCGGGCGCGGCCGCAGGACCGCACCCCGAACCTGACCGACACCGAACTCATCGTCCTGCGCCAACTGCCCTCGGGCATGACCACTCTCAATATCGCCGCGGACATGGGCGTCTCGATCAACACGGTCAAGACCCACCTGCGCGGCATCTACCACAAACTCGACGTACGCGCCCGAGCCGACGCCATCACCCGCGCACGCACTTTCGGCCTGATCTGAGTCCGCACCCTTCCGATCAGCCCGCCGACCGTGGCACCGAGCGCCACACCCCCGACCCCACGGGCCACCCCGATCGCGGGGACATGGTCCGGGCGACATCGGGATTGTCGATCTGCACGGCGAAAGTCCCACGATCACAACACGGCTCGATTGACCGCCTCGGACTACCGCGACATCCGCACCGAGCCGTCAGAACAGCGGCCGTATCTCGGTGACGATGGTGTAGAGCTCGGCGATGCGACCGTCTTCGACCCGGGCGATGTCCATCCCGCTGACCATCGGAGGTCGGTCCGGCGGCCCGTAATGGAAGCCGAGGTGACCGATGTCGTCGAGTCCGGACGCCGGCCCGGCGGGCCAGAAGACCCAGTCGGGGTTCTCCGCCAACATCTCTCCGGCACGGCGCTGGAACTCGGTGCGTCCCTCATTGATTCGATCCGGTTCGTGCCACACCACATCGCGGGCGTAGGTCTCGGCGATCACGGCGGCCCGGCGCTCGGGATCGGGTTCGTTGAAGACATCGAGCAGGTTGCGTCGCATGAGCTCGGCCGGCGTACTCGTCATAACAATCCCTTCCGATCCCGGTGTCAGCGTCGCTGCCAATCATCCATCACCGGGTCGGCACGGCCAACGACCAGGCCGACCACCCGCAAGATCCCTCACCGGAAGGGACTGAAGTAACGTGCCGTCACATGAGTGAGAACTTGGCGGGTAAGAGTGCACTGGTCACCGGGGCGAGCCGGGGTATCGGGTTCGCGGTGGCGGCGGAGCTGCTGGCTCGGGGAGCCAATGTGGTGATCTCCGCGCGCAAGCCCGAACCGCTCGAGGAGGCGGCCGAGCGGCTGCGCGGGCTGGGGCATGCGGGGAAGGTCGTGGCGGTGGCCGGGAATTCCGGGGACGCGGCGGCGCGGGCCGAGCAGGTCACTACCGCGGTGGCGCGGTTCGGGTCGCTGGATGTGCTGATCAACAACACCGGGATCAATCCGGTGTACGGGTCGCTCATGGAAGCCGATCTCGACGCCGTGCGCAAGATCTTCGACGTGAATGTCGTTGCGGCGCTGGGATATGTGCAGGAGGCGTACAAGGCGTGGATGGGTGAGCACGGGGGCGCGGTGGTGAATGTGGCCAGCGTCGCCGGGCTGCGCTCGACCGGGGTCATCGCCGCCTACGGGGCGTCCAAGGCGGCGCTCATCCGGCTCACCGAGGAGCTGTCGTGGCAGCTGGGGCCGAAGATCCGGGTGAACGCGGTGGCGCCGGGCGTGATCAAGACCAAGTTCGCCGACGCGCTGTACTCGGCGGACGAGGAGGCGGCGGCCGGGGTGTATCCGATGAAGCGGCTCGGCTCGCCGGAGGATGTGGCGGCGCTGATCGGGTTCCTCGCCTCGGACGAGTCGTCGTGGATCACCGGGACCACGGTGCGGGTCGACGGCGGCCTGCTCGCCACGGGCGGCATCTGAGCCCGGCGGTACGAATGCGCGTGCCCGGCACCGGGATTCGGTGCCGGGCACGGTCGTTCCGGGGAGCGGGTCAGCGGAAGGCGAGGGCGCCGAGGGTGTCGCTGTTGCGGTACTGGAGGTACTTGCTGACGGTGGCCTCGTCGACCGCGGTGGTGGCGGTGGCGACGGTGATGACGACGAACTTGCTCTGGCTGCCGTCACGCCACTTGCCGGTTTCGAAGTCGGCGATGTAGCTGCCGTCGGGCAGTTCCAGGTCGGTGTCCTCGAACTGGTTGTGCGCGGCAGACGCCTTCGCGTCATCGGACATGGTGAGCACCAGCTGGGTCAGCATGAGCCCGCCGCCCTCGGCCTTCCACGCCATCGAAGAGGCACGTTTGCAGCCCAGGCCGGTCATCTTCCCGGCCTTTTCGATCGGGGCGCAGGAGTCGAAGTCCTGGCCGGTCACATAGGTGGCGTGCAGGGCGACGTCACCGAGTTTGAAGTTCCAGTCCTTGCCGTATTCGGTGTAGCTGAAGCGGCTGCCGCCGGGCGCGGCCTTGGAGGTGGTCGCGGTGGTGCGGGGCGGGGCCGAGGTGGCGGGCACCAGGGTCGGGCTCTCCGTGGTGGAGGTGGCGTCGGCCTGGGTGGCGTCGTCGCCGCCGGAGACGAGCACGATCGCGCCGACCGCCACCGCCAGCAGCACGACCGCGCCCAGCACCACGCCGATGATCAGGCCGGTGTTCGACTTCGGCTGCTGCGGCGGATAACCCGGCTGCTGCGGGAAACCGGTCGCGGGCGGGAAGCCGGGCTGCGGCTGCTGGCCGTACCCCACGCTCTGCGCGAATCCCGGCGGCTGCCCGTACCCGGCGTCCTGCGGCTGTCCCGCTTGCGGATACCCCTGCTGCGCGGGCCAATTCGTCTGCGTCGGCTGCCAGCCCTGCGGGTCGGCCGGCTGCTGCCCCTGCCACCCGGGCTGCTGGACCTGGTGTCCACCGGTCCCCTGGGCGGGCTGATCCCACCAGGCGGCGTCGGGCTCGCCGGGCTGCGGCTGCCGGTGGACAGTGGGATCGCCCCCGGATCCGGCTGGTGGATACGTCATCTGATCACCTTTCGCGGACGGCCCGAGCCCTCCCCGGCCCGGCATTCGTTCCCGAAGCGTATGCGGGCGATCCGGCATGATCCAATCACGGGGTGACCGACGATCTGCTCATCTGCGGCGCGGGCCCGGCAGGGCGGGCCCTCGCGCACCGCGCCCTGGCGCACGGGCTGAAGGTCACCGTGGTCGATCCGCATCCGCGGCGGCGGTGGACGGCCACCTACGCGGCCTGGGCGGACGAGCTGCCCGAATGGGTCGCGGACGCGGCCGTCGCGACGAGAATCGCACGGTCCGTGGCCTGGACGACCCGCCGCGTCGAGATCGATCGATCCTATGTCGTCCTCGACACCGCGGCGCTACAGGATTCGCTGGATATCTCGGGAGCGCGCCTGATCCAGGACTCCGTCACCGCCATCGACGACGCTGCCCGCCACCGCCACGACGGACTGGACCTCCCCTCGGTACGGCTGGCCTCCGGCCACACCCTCCCTGCGGGGCGGATAATCGATGCGCGCGGCATCCCCCGCTCCCCCGCCCTGGCTGAGCAGACGGCGTACGGAGTGATCATCGACCGCGCCCAGTACCCCGATTCGGACACCCTGTTCATGGACTGGCGCAACGACAACGGCGCAGCCCCGAATGACCCGCCCTCGTTCCTTTATGTGGTCCCCCTCGACGACGACCGCATCCTTCTGGAAGAAACCTGTCTGGCCGGACGCCCCGCCCTCGACCAGCCCACCCTCGAGGCCCGCCTGACCCATCGATTGCGTTCTCGCGGAATCACTCTCACCGGAGCCGAGCCCATCGAACGAGTCCGCTTCCCGGTCCACGGGGGCAAGCCGGACCGGTCCACCTTCGGCGCGGCAGGAGCTTTCACCCACCCCGCGACCGGCTACAGCGTCGCCACGTCCCTGCGCCTGGCCGACACGGTCCTCGCCGGAGAATCGGTGTGGCCCGCCTCGGCCCGAGCCGTACACCTGTTGCGCCAGGCCGGATTACGCGCCCTGCTGGCGCTTCCGCCCACCGAGCTGCCGCTGTTCTTCGACGCCTTCTTCGCGCTGCCGATCTCGGCCCAGCGGGCCTACCTGTCCGGCCGCGACGACCTGCGCGGCACCGCGGCGGCCATGGCCTCCCTGTTCGCGGCAGTGCCCTGGCGGCTGCGCCGCGTCCTCGCGGCCGGGGTGGTCTCCCCCGGCCGGTCTCAGATCAGGTAGGGGATCATCGCCTTGCGGTCGTTCGGATAGTCCGCGAACCGTTCGCGGTACCACCGATGCGTGGACACCGCCCGGGGCAGCAGGTTGGCCACGGTGAACAGCACGAACACCAGTCCCGCCCACGTCCACGACATGAGCGCCCACCCCGCCCACAGCACCAGCTCACCGAAGTAGTTGGCGCTCGACACCCAGCGGAACGCGCCGCCGTACGGGATGCGGTAGCCGGTGAAACCATCACCGCGCAAAGCGATCAGAGCGCGGTCGGCATGGAAGTTGATCGCCCACCCGGCCACGGCCACCAGCAGTCCGATCAGGAAGCGCGGGTCGGTGAACCACCCCGAGTCCCGCAGATGCCGCGCGTCGGCGACGGCGTAGCCGTTGACGAATCCGTTGGCCGCGTTGAACACCATCCCGAACGCGATGCCGTACACCGGGAATCCCTTGGTGGACGCGCGCAGTAGCGGATAGATCAGACCTCGGTAGAGATAGTGCACCTGCCACAGCGCGTACAGCACCACCGCCGGCGGCTGCGGATCCCGCACGACCACCCAGAACGTGACGGTGAACGCCCACCACTGTGGATTCTCGAACAACAGCCACGCCCACGGCCCTCGGACCGCGAATCGCTCACCGTCCTTGGCGAATCGCCCATAGGGGTTGGTGTAGCCGAACCCGCTGGCGAACGTCACTACCGTGAGGACGATCAGAAACCCGAGCACGAAGTGAAAAGCATCCCGCATGGGATATGTACATACCTCCCTTCGTCCCGGTAAACAATCAAGCACTTGCTTGGTTCCGGCCCGTTCGCTATGAACAGAGTGGAGCAACCGAGGAGGAATCGTGGACGACTTCAGTCATCGGGCAGGCGCGGCGCTGGTCCTGGGCGCGAGCGGCGGGCTCGGCGGAGCGTGCGCGCGGATGCTCCTCGACCGCGGCAGCCATGTCGCACTGACCTATTACCGTTCACCCCAGCCCCTCGATGAACTCCTCGCCGCCGCGCAGAGCACCGCCCGCCGTGCCCGAGCCTGGCAGCTCGACCTGTCCGACGCCGTCCGGACCGCCGACGTCGTCGCGCAGGTCGCCGAGGAGTTCGACGGCATCCACACCCTCGTCTACGCCGCCGGACCGCACGTGCCGATGCGGCACCTGAGCAGGATCGCCCCGACGGAATTCCGGGGTCAGATCGTCGACGACGTCTCCGGCTTCTTCAACGCCGTCCACGCGGTCCTGCCGCATCTGCGCGCGAGCAAGGGCAGCATCGTCGCCGTCACCACCGCCGGCACCGCCCGGTTCCCGGTGCGCGACGGCCTGTCGATCGCCCCCAAGGGCGCGGTCGAGGCACTGGTGCGCGGAATCGCCGCCGAGGAAGGCAGATTCGGCGTCCGCGCCAACAGCGTCGGCCCCGGCATGACCACCGACGGCATGGCCGACCGCCTCATCGCCTCCGGCGACCTGGACTCCCACGCCCTCGAGGTCACCAAGAACAACATCCCCCTGCGCCGTTTCGGCGACGCCCAGGACATCGCCGAGGCCGTCTGCTTCCTGGCCTCGGACCGCGCCGACTTCATCAGCGGCCAGAAGCTCGACATCGACGGCGGCTACGGCGTCTAGCCGCCCTGGACGAGGACAACCACATGACCGACCACGCCGAGCAGATCCGATCCCTGCTCGCCCACCTCTCCCACCTCGCGGACGAGGGCCCGATCGACGAATACTTCGAGCACTACACCCCCGACGCCGTCTGGGAGCGCGAGGGCGACCCCCAGTCCGGCGTCGCACCCCAAATCTTCCGTGGCGCAACCGAAATCGCGGCCAGCGCCCAGTCCCGCCGCGACGCCGGCATCGCCGGCCCCGGAACCAGCACCCGCCACGTGACCAGCTGCACGGCCATCACCCTGCTCGGCCCCGATTCCGCCCGCGCGGAATCCGTCTGGCAATTCTTCGCCGACACCACAACCACCCCACGCCTCATCAGCATGGGCAGATACCACGACACCCTCACCCTGGTCGACAACCGCTGGCGCATCGCGGCCCGCTCCATATCGAACGGTTGACGCCCCCGCCGAGTGGCACATCCTGGAGGCGAATCCAGACAAACCCCCTCCACTATGTGCCACTCGGCGGGCGGTAGCCGTGGTTGTGGAGGGCGGTGGTGATCTTGCGGACCAGGTCGTGAGGGTGGGTGTGGAGGAGGGTGGCGTTTGCTCGGATGATGGTCCAGCCCAGGGCTGGGAGGTCGTTGTAGCGGGCCAGGTCGAGGGTGCGCCGGCGCGGGTCGGTCCAGTGTTGCGCGCCGTCGTATTCGACGCCGACTTGCCAACGCCGCCAACCCATATCGAGACGGGCGAATACCGCGCCACCCTTGCTGACCTTGATCTGGGTCTCCGGTCTGGGCAGACCCGCCCGGCACAGGAGCAGCCGCAGGCGGCTCTCCGGAATCGATTCCGCGCCGCCGTCCACATACGGCAGCACTTCGAGCAGACGCCGGCAATTCCGCGCTCCCGGGTGCCGCCGGGCCAAAGCCTCGACCTCGGCCACCTCCAGCCCCGTGGCCCGAAACAGCGAGTCCAGCAACGCGACTCCCATCCACCCGCCCTGGCGCCGACCGATATCGAAGGCTGTGCGCGCTGGAGTCGTGCATCGCAAGTCCGCCA
Organism: Nocardia sp. NPDC004582; assembly: GCF_053602115.1. Taxonomy (NCBI): domain Bacteria; kingdom Bacillati; phylum Actinomycetota; class Actinomycetes; order Mycobacteriales; family Nocardiaceae; genus Nocardia; species Nocardia sp. NPDC004582. The sequence goes on from NZ_JBSGCY010000005.1 coordinate 38,201, forward strand.
CCGAGCCGATCTCGTCAGCCGCTATCGCGTCCCGATAAACCCGAACATTCTCGGGAGCCCGCGCCCGCCGCGGCAACACAACCTCCGCGGCTCGATCCTCCATCCACAAGGCCCCGTGCACCACCGCCGCCGAACACCCCACCAAAACCCCACCCGCCCCCGCCCAGACAAGCGCTGCCACCGCCCGCCCCCGCGCATCCAACCGAACCCCACGCGGAACGAACGTATCGGGATGCACCCGTTCACACCCCCGCACCGCCCACCGACTCACCTCCCCACCCGCGACGGCCGAACTCCCCGAAAACGCCTCGCCGAATTCCCCCATCCCCCAACCCTCCCACCAACCACCCCTCCCCACCCCACCACTCCCAACCCCGCACCCCCATATCGCCGAGTGGCACATCCTGGAGGCGAATCCAGACAAAACCCCTCCAGGGTGTGCCACTCGGCGTTAAGGGGTTAGGTGGTTGGTGGTGAGGGCGGTGGTGAAGGTGGTCCACTCGGTGGGGGTGAAGGTGAGGGTGGGGCCGGTGGGGGCCTTCGAGTCTCGGATTCCGACGTGGCCGTCAGCGAAGAAGGCGACCTCGACGCAATTGCCGCCGGATTCGCTGTAGCTGCTCTTGAACCAGCGGGCGCTCGAGTGGTCAGTAGTCACGCTCGTACTCCTTCGCAACCCGCCGTAGTAGGTCTCGTGATTCGTTCTCTCCGAGAGCCGTTGCTCGGATCTCGCTCGCCAACTCATCGTAGCGTCGCACTTCGGCGTCCTTCTCCAGGTACACGTCGCTGCTCGCTCCGCCTTCGAGAAAGACGATCGGGGGCTCGATCCGATGTCCGGCTGCGTTATCGCCGAAACCGAGAATTACGAACTGGCCGTGCAGAATTCCCCAGGTCATGCCCGCGATGTACGGGCTCACGCGGAGAACCACGTTGGGCAACTTGCCGATCTCCGCCAGATGCCGCAGTTGCACGGCCATGATCCGACGGCTGCCGATGACCCGGTGCAAGGCCGACTCGTGGAGCAACACTTCGAGCTTCAGCGGATTCGATCTGCGCGTGACGAGAACCTGCCTCTTCATACGCAATTCGACTCGGCGGTCGACATCCGCTGCCGGACTGTCGCGGTAGAACGCGCTGATCAAAGCGCGTGCGTAATCCCGCGTCTGCAGTAGTCCGGGAACCTGTTCGTGGTAGACGACGAGGTTGTGCGCCGATGCCTCCAGCCCGACATACATATTGAATTCGTCACTGAAGAGCCCGCCGAATGCGTGGTACCAACTCTTGAGCTTCGCTTGTTCAGCGAGCTCGGCTGCCTGTGCAATCCCCGCGGCGTCAACCCCGTAGGTCTCGCACAGCGCTCGGACATCCTGTTTCTGAATCCGTTGGTTGCGCCCGGCTTCCAATCGTTGCAAAGCCGATTTCGACAGGTCGACGAGCCGCGCTGCCGCATCGATCGTCAACCCGTTCTTCTCGCGCTCCTCGCGCAGGAACCGTCCCAATTGCCGTCTCGGCAGCGTTGATGCCGGGCGTTCTTGATCATCCTTGCTGGTCATAGTCCCAGTCCCCTGGTCTGTGAACTCGAATCAAGCAGGGTCGAAAGATGAATCCGTTGTACCGCGAACGTGGGTCCGGTCGTGGGGGTTTGGGCCAACTGCACTCGGGATCCCGAATTTGCCTCCCCCGCAAGTGAACCAATGGTGTGCTGATGGGGTCAGTGATCCCCGTATGACGGGAGGTTCCAACATTGTTCGGGCTTCCAGCGACCGGGCACCATGCCCTGGCGGTGATGAGTGAGGATGCGGCGAATCGGGCACTACGGGAGCATGCGGATTGTCCGATTACCGTGTGCCCGGCCAAGTTACAGGCCAAGACGTATCTGGTGCGGATCGGCAGGCCACCACGGCGACCGCCTCGGGGGAGCTGAGATGGACGAGATGGCGGAGGTGGAGATCGGCGTCCTGCGGGATGTGATCGACGCGGTCGAGGAGCGGTTGCGGGCGCACGAGTTCGGGGGCGGGCACGTGCTCGCCCGGCGCTCGGAGCTGTACGCGGCGGTGATCTACGCGGTGCTGGCCAGCGCCCGGGCCTGCGGGTACTACGGGGCGGGGAGTTTGGTGCGGGCTCCGCTACTGGACGAGATCCTGGGCGGCGTCGAGCCGAATCCTTGGGACACCGCGGTGTACACGGTGGTCCTGGACGATTCGCTGATCCAGTGAGCGCGGGAGCCGCCGACCCCTCATCGGTCAGCGGCTCCCTGCGCGGGGTGAGTGGTCGGTAGGTCGTCCACGACCGGGAGTTGGACGGTGACGCGTTCGAGTACCCAGCCGGCGGGCAGCGCGGCGCCGCAATGCCCGTGCGGAGTCCACGGCGGGGCTGCGGCCGGGGCGGTCGTCATGCGATCCAGCTCCAATCATGGTCGGGGTCCTTGTATTCCAGGCCGATCCAGCCGTCGTAGCCCGCGTTGTCGAGGGCGGTGAAGAGGGCCTCGAAGTCCAGGGTTCCGGTGCCGGGGCGGCTACGGTCCGGGGCGTCGGCGATCTGGACGTGCCCGAAGCGATCGGCGTAGGTGGCGATGACGGCGAACAGGTCCTCGCCCATGCGGGCGAGATGGTAGAGGTCGCACAGGAAGCGGAGATTCGGCGCGCCGACCTCGTCGATCACCCGCACCGCGTGGGCGGCGGAGACGATCGGATAGTCGGGCGACTCGATCGAATTCAGCGCCTCGAGCACGACCTGGGCGTCGACACGGGCGGCGGCATCGGCGGCCAGCCGGAGGTTCTCGAGGGCCAGCTCGTCCTGCGCCCGAGGGTCCGCGCCCGGAATCCGATTGCCGTACAAGGCGTTCAGGGATCGGCAGCCCAGTTGTTCGGCGATACCGACGGTGACGTCGATATTGTCCCGGAACTCGGATTCCCGCCCGGGCACCGAGACCAGCCCGCGCCCCACGGGCACCAGGTCGATGAAGTTGAGACCGATGAGCTGAACTCCGGCGTCGGACACCGCGGAGACGAACGCGTCGATCTCCTTGTCCCCGGGCACCGGGTTATCGCCGAACGGCCACCAGAATTCGACCGCGTCGAACCCGGCCGCCCGCGCCGCCGCGGGGCGTTCCAGCAGCGGCAGGTCGGCGAACAGGATCGAGCAGTGCGCGTCGAATTTCCGGAGAGCTCCGTCGGCGGTGTACTTCATCGTGTCGATTCCTCCCGGTAGGTGTGCCAGCTGCCGTAATCGGTGATGTCGATGAGCCGCGGGTCGGAGATGACCGGTCGCCGCAGCAGCATGGACAGCACCGAGCGGCTGTCGTCCAAGGCAATCACACCGAGTTCGAGTTCCGGCGGCTCGGCCGGGAGCAGCCGGTTGCGCAGCACCTCCATGGGCACGTCGAACAGTTCGCCGGTGATCGGCGCGCCGCCGTAGGCGACGGGGTGCAGGCCGGGGAAGCGGTCGCCGACCGAGTAGAAGCGGTACTGCGGCGCGGTGGTGACCTCCCCGGCGCAGGGCGCGCCCTCGAGCAGGTAGTGCAGGGGTTCGCCGCGCATGGCACCCCCGTTCAGGAAGATCAAAGGCATGGCCGTGGGCTCCTTCTCGGTCGGACGGTCACAGGTCAGGCGGTGATCCGCAGGGCGTCCGGGGAGTCCGGGACGATCACCTCCGGCACCGCGATCGCGTCGCGGTGGATGGGTCCGCCGTGGGTACCGAGAGGCACTCCGGTGCCCCCACGGCGGACCGCCACGATCTCGGCGGCGATGGAGACAGCCGTCTCCTCGGGAGTACGCCCGCCGAGATCCAGTCCGATGGGCGACTTCAGCCGCGCCAGTTCGGCATTCGTCATCCCGACCGCGCGAAGCCGCTGGAGGCGGTCCTCGTGCGTCCGCCGGGATCCCATCGCACCCACGAACGCCACCGGCAGGCGAAGCGCCACCTCGAGCAGCGGCACATCGAATTTGGCGTCGTGGGTGAGTACGCAGACCACGGTCCGGGCGTCCACCCGGGTCCGGGCCAGATATTTGTTCGGCCATTCCACGACCACCTCGTCGGCGTCGGGGAAGCGCGCGGGGGTCGCGAAGACCTCCCGCGCGTCGCACACCGTGACGTGGTACCCGAGGAACTTGCCGATCCGGGCCACCGCGGCCGCGAAGTCGATCGCCCCGAAGACGATCATCCGCGGCGGCGGCACATGGGATTCCACGAACACTGTGACGGCGGCGGGCCGCCCATCCAACACCTCATCGGACCCGCATCCGATGGTGCGCACCGCGGTCGTGCCCGCGTCGAGCATGGCCTGGGCCTCGGCCACCACCCGCTCGTCGAATTCGTGGCCGGAACTCCACCAGGTGCCCAGCGCCATGACGGCGCCGCTGTCGAGGTCGCGGACCATGGCCACGGCCTCCCCCTCAGCTCGCAGGACCTGTTCCACCGCTGCGCGGTTGGCGTCGGTCACCGACTGGACGAACACCTGGATCGTTCCGCCACAGGTCAATCCGACGGCGAAGGCGTCGGTGTCGCTGTAGCCGAAGGTCTCCCGGATGGTGGCACCGGTGGCGAGCGACTCGCGGCACAACTCGTAGACCGCGCCCTCGACGCAGCCGCCGGAAATACTCCCGACGACGGTGCCGTCGGCATCCACGGCCAGGGCCGCGCCGATCGGCCGCGGCGCGGAGCCGCCGATCCCGATGATGGAGGCCACGGCGTAGTCCTTGCCGGCCGCGTGCCATTCCAGTAGTTGTGCCGCGATGTCGCGCATGGCTAGCCTCCCAGGGCCAATTCGATGCCGTTGATACCGAAGTAGGCGACGAAGACGACGCTGACCACGGCCACCAGCCAATGGATTTCGCGGTACTTGCCGCGAGCGAGCTTGATCACGGTGTAGGCGATCAGACCCGCGCCGACACCGTTGGTGATCGAGTAGGTGAACGGCATGAGCACGATCGTGATGAAGGCCGGCACCGCGACCTCGAGATCGTTCCAGTCGATCTTGCGGGCCTGGGTCATCATCAGCGCGCCGACCAGCACCAGGGCGGGAGCCGCGGCCTGGATCGGCACCACGGCCGCGATCGGGGTGAAGAAGATGGCGGCACAGAACAATCCGCCGGTGATCACACTGGCCAGACCGGTACGGGCGCCCTCACCGACACCCGTCGCGGACTCGACGTACACGGTGGAGCCCGCGCCGCCGGACAGGCCGCCGACGATTTGGGCGACACCGTCGGTGGTCAGGATCTTGCCCATGCCGGGCACCTGACCCTTCTCGTCGGTCAGCCCCGCCTCGTCGCAGACGCCGAAAACGGTTCCCATGGCGTCGAAGAAGCCGGTCAGCACCAGCGTGAACAGCACCACGGTGGCGGTCACCGCGCCCGCGGTGGCGAAGCCGCCGAACAGGTCGATATTGCCGATCAGACCGAAATCGGGAGAGGCGAACAGCGATTTGGGCTTCTCGGGGACGACGGTCCCCCACGCCTTCGGATCGATCTTCGCCATGGCGTTGACGACGATCGCGAGCACCGTGGAGATGGCGATGCTGATCAGGATCGCGCCCGGCACCTTGCGGATGAACAGCGCCAGCATCAGCAGCAGCCCGATCGCGAAAATCACGGTGGGCCAACCGGCCAGATGCCCGTCCACGCCGAGCGTCACCGGCGGACCGCCGGGCGCGCCGTGCCCGACGACGCCGGAGGAGACCAGGCCGATCATGGCGATGAACATGCCGATGCCGACGCCGATGGCGTTCTTCATGGCCAGCGGAATGGCGTTGATGATCATCGTCCGCAGGCCGGTCGCGGCCAGGATGACGATGACGATGCCCATCAGCACCACCAGACCCATGGCCTGCGGCCAGGTCATGTGCGGCGCGGCCTGATAGGCGACGACGGGAACCAGTCCGAGACCGGCGGCCAATGCGAGGGGCACATTGCCGACCAGGCCCATGAGGACGGTGGTCAGACCGGCCGAGAAGGCGGTCGTGGTGGTGAGCTGCGCGATGCTCAGCTTGTCCCCGTGCGAGTCGGCGACGCCGCCGAGAATTAGCGGGACCAGCAATATGACATACGCCATAGCGACGAATGTGGTGATGCCGCCACGGATTTCACGGGTTATGGTGGTCTTGCGCTCCGATAGCCTGAAGAACTTCTCGAGCGCAGACCCCCCGGTTTCCGGGGTGGTGATCGGTGATTGAGTCTGGGTCATGGCTGCCCTCCTATGGGCGTAGCCGACCAACGGCCCGGGGGTGCTGGGTAATCCCCGGGCCGCGGATTCGGTGTTGTGGGGTCCCTACCGCGCTCCCCTGTGCCGAGGAGCGCGGTCTGCCCCTGTTAGTCAACTGTTCCGGATGATGTCTTCCGGACGCACGGGCACGCGGTTGATGTTTCCGGTGCCGCCCCGCTTGCGGCAGGCGTCGCGAATCGCTGCGGCGATCGCGGGCGTGGAGGAGAGAGTCGGCGGTTCGCCCGCGCCGCGCAAGCCGTAGGGGGCGTGCGGGTCCGGGTTCTCCAGAATCTCCAGCTTCTGCGGGGGTGTATCGAGAATGGTGGGGATCAGATAGTCCGTGAAGGACGGGTTCCGCACCTTGCCGTTGGTGACCTGAATTTCCTCCATAACCGCCAGACCCAGGCCCTGAATGGAGCCGCCGTGGATCTGGCCTTCCAGCGAGAGCCGGTTCATGATCTTGCCGACGTCCTGGACGGCGTCCAGGGCAACGACTTTCACGAGCCCGAGTTCGGTGTCCACATCGACCACGGCCCGGTGCACGCAGACCGCGAGCTGGGTGTGGCTCGAGCCCTGACCGGTGATCTTGTCCATACCGGTGGTGGGCTGGTGGTGGTATTCGCGGGTCAGGTCGATCACGTCGTCGCCGAGGACGTCCTCGATCGACGCGACCACCTCACCGTTGTTCTTGACGACCTTGCCGCCGTCGAGGTGCATGAAGCCGTGCACGTCGAACTTCTTGCGCGCCAGCACGAACAGCTCGTCGGCGACCGCGCGGCAGGCGGTCATCACCGCGCCGCCGGTCATGTACGACTGGCGGGAGGCCGACGAGGAGCCGGAGCTGCCGACATTGTTGTCCGACGGGTGGCTGACCACGCGGTCGATGGTGAGTTCGGTGCGCGCGATCTGCGCCTCGAGGGTGATCAGACCCTGACCGACCTCCGCGCCGGCGGTGTGCACCAGCGCGACCGGCTCGCCGCCGATCACCTCGAGCCGCACCCGGGCGGTGGAGTAGTCGTCGAAACCCTCGGAGAAGCAGATGTTCTTGATTCCGACGCCGTAGCCGACGCCGCGGTACACGCCCTCGCCGTGGGTGGTCTGGGACGCGCCGCCGGGCAGGTTGCGGATGTCGGTGGCGTCCACCGAGTCCGGCAGTTCCATGTCGCGCAGGCTGTCGAGCATTTCCACCAGCGGCGTCGGCGCGTGCACGATCTGACCGGTGGCCAGCGTGGAACCCTGCGACACCACATTGACCTGACGGACCGTCACCGGGTCCATGTCGAGGGCCTCGGCGAGCTTGTCCATCATCGACTCGTGCGCGAAACACGCCTGCACGACGCCGAATCCGCGCATCGCGCCGCACACCGGATTGTTGGTGTACACACCGTAGGCGTCGATCTCCAGGTGCGGGACCTCGTAGGGGCCCAGCGCCAGGGACGCGGCGTTGCCGATCACGTTCTGGGTGGCCGAGGTGTACGCGCCGCCGTCGAGGACGATGAGCACCTTGGCGTAGGTGATCTTTCCGGTCGCGGTGGCGCCGTACTCGTAGCGCATGCGCGCCGGATGCCGGTGCACGTGGCCGAAGAACGACTCCTGGCGGTTGTACATCATCTTGACCGGCTTGCCGGTGCGCATGGCCAGCATGCCCGCGTGGATCTGCATGGACAGGTCCTCGCGGCCGCCGAACGCGCCGCCGACACCGGACATGGTCATCCGGATCTGGTCCTCGTTCAACCCCAGGCAGGGGCCGATCTGGGTGAGGTCCCAATGCAGCCACTGGGTCGCGACGTAGAAGTCGAGGGTGCCGTCCTCGTTGGGGATGACCATGCCGGACTCCGGGCCCAGGAAGGCCTGGTCCTGCATGCCGACCTCGAACTCCTCGCTCACCACGACGGTGGCCAGGGCCTTGCCGATCTCGATGTCGCCGGCGCGCACCGGCTGGTAGCGGGCGATGCCGCCGCGCTCCTGCACCGCCAGCCCGACCGGGTCCTCGATCACGGCCATCGGGTCGGTGATCGGTTCCAGCACTTCGTATTCCACCTCGATGGCGGCCACGGCGCGGCGCGCGATCTCGGGGTGGTCGGCGGCGACCAGGGCGATGGCCTCACCGTGGTGGCGCACCTCGCCGAAGGCCAGCACCGGCTGGTCCCAGGTGTGGTCGAGGCCGTAGACCTTGCGGCCCGGCACGTCCTCGTGGGTGAGCACGGCGTGCACACCGGGCATGGCCAGCGCCTTGGAGGTGTCGATGCCGATCAGCTTGGCGCGGGCGTGCGGGCTGCGCAGGGTCGCGCCCCACAGCATGCCGTCGATCCACAGGTCCGAGGAGTAGGCGAACTCGCCCTTCACCTTGAGGGTGCCGTCGGGGCGCAGCGGGCTCTCACCGATGCCGCCGGCGCCCGGGATCGCGACATCCTCGGGGAACCGAGTGGTGCGTGCGATGGTCATCGGTTCTCCTGCTTCATGATTCGCTTGCGCGCCGCCACGCCGTTCTGCCCGACCTGATCGTGCGGCATGGTCTTGAGCTCGTCGTTCTCCACGACGGTGTTCCCGCCCACCAGCAGGCGCGCCAGCGGCGGCTGCGGGCCGAACACCAGCGAGCACACCGGGTCCTCGATGGCGGCGCGGAAGCCGTCCACCTTCCAGACCGCGATATCGGCGAGCTTGCCGACCTCGAGCGAGCCGATCTCGTGCTGGCGGCCCAGGTTCCGCGCACCGCCGAGGGTGCCGACCTCGAGGGCCTGGCGGGCGGTCATGGCGCGGGGGCCGTGCACGGCGCGCTGGAACAGCATGGCCTGCCGCATCTCCCCCGCCATCGAGGTGAGCTCGGAGGAGGCCGCGCCGTCCACGCCCAGGCCGACCGGGGCGCCCGCGGCGAGCAGGTCCATCACTCGCGCGATGCCCGCGCCGAGCCGCGCGTTGGAGGTCGGGCAGTGCGCCGAACCGGTGCCGGTCTTGGCGAAGGCCGCGATGTCCTTGTCGTGCAGGTGCACCGCGTGCGCGAACCACACGTCGTCGCCGAGCCAGCCCAGCTTCTCCATGTATTCGACCGGGGTGCAACCCATCTGCTCGATGCAGTGCTCTTCCTCGTCGAGGGTCTCGGCGAGGTGGGTGTGCAGGCGGACGCCGTGCTGACGGGCCAGCGCGGCGGATTCCACCATCAGGCCCTCCGACACCGAGAACGGCGAGCAAGGGGCGACGGCCACGCGCAGCATCGAGTCGAACGACGCGTCGTGGTACTTGTTGATGATCTCCTCGGTGTTGAGGAGGATCTCCTCGCGGTTCTCGACCACCTCGTCCGGCGGCAGACCGCCGTGGGACTGACCGCGGTCCATGGAACCGCGGCACGGGTGGAAGCGGATGCCCAGCTCGCGGGCGGCGCGCACCTCGGCGTCGAACAGATCGCCACGGCCCTGGGGGAACACGTAGTGGTGATCGGTGGAGGTGGTGGTGCCGGTCAGCGCGAGCCAGCCCAGGCCGGCCGAGGCCGCGCCGTAGACGATCTCGGCGTCCATGGTGGCCCACAGGCGGTACAGCCCGGTCAGCCACTCGAACAGGGTGGCGTCCTGGAACAGGCCCTGGGTGGCCCACTGGTAGAGGTGGTGGTGGGTATTCACCAGGCCCGGGGTCACCAGGCAGCCGGTGCCGGAGAGGCGTTCAGCACCCACCACCATCGGCGCGGGTCCCGCGCCGAGAGCTTCGATCCGGCCGTCGTCGCCGACGATCAGATAGCCGTTGGGGATCTCGGCACCGACGACCGGTGCGATATAGGCGTTCTCGATGACGAGCTTGGTCATTTCGCCGCCGCCTTCCGCTCGGCCGCCATGCGCACGGCATCCAGAATCTTCTCGTAACCCGTACAGCGGCACAGGTTTCCGGCGAGCGCCTCACGGATCTCGACATCGGAGGGGTTGGGGACGCGCTCGATCAGGTCGTGCGCCTGCACGATCAGGCCCGGCGTGCAGAAACCGCACTGCACCGCGCCCGCCTCGACGAACGCCTGCTGCATCGGGTCGAGCTTGTCGCCCTCGGCCAAGCCTTCGACGGTGCGGACCGAACGGCCCTGCACCTGACCGGCGGCCACCAGGCACGAGCACACCGGGGTGCCATCCAGATAGACGGTGCACGAACCACATTCGCCCTGCTCGCAGGCGTTCTTCGCGCCGGGCAGGCCGACCCGCTCACGCAGCAGGTACAGCAGGCTCTCGCCTTCCCAGACGTCGTCGGCGGTTTCCTGGGATCCGTTGACGGTGAAGTCGATACGCATCAGGCCGCCCTCCTCTCCGCGGTGTAGTCGTTCCACGCCCAGCCGAGGGTCCGGCGGGCCATCACCGACAGCGCGTGCCGGCGGTAGTCGGCGGTGCCGCGCACATCGTCGATGGGCTTGGCCGCCGCGCCGACCAGACGGCCGAACTCGTGGGCCAGCTCCTCGCTCAGCGCGCCGCCGTTGTCCCAGTCCAGATTGGCGGCCAGGAAGTCCTGGGCCTCGACCGGGCGGATCGGGGTCGGACCGGCCGAGCCGATGCCCGCGCCCGCCGTGCGCGAATCCGCGTGCAGGGCAACGGAGAACGAGCACACCGCGATCACCATCGCGTTGCGGGTACCGACCTTGGAGAAGTACTGCGGGCCGCTGGCGGGCTTCAGCCACACCGCGCGGATCAGCTCGTCCGGCTCGAGGGAGTTCTTCTTGACCCACACGTAGAAGTCGTCGATGTCGATCATGCGGGTGCCGCGGGCGGCCGACTCGACCTCGACCACCGCGTTGGCGGCCAGTAGCGCCGGGTGGGCGTCACCGGCGGGTGACGCGCCGCCCAGATTGCCGCCCACGGTGCCGCGGTTGCGGATCTGCGGGGAGCCCACGGTGCGCGAGGCCTGGGCCAGACCGGGCAGGCGATCCTGATACCGGTTGATGATCTTCACGAACGGGACACCGGAGCCGAGGCGGATGCGGCCGTCGGCCTGCTCGTCCACCGCGAACAGCTCCCGGCACGGGTTCAAGTCCAGCAGGGCGTCCGGGCGGTGCACGTCGAAGTTCATCTCGACCATCACATCGGTGCCACCTTGGATCGGAACCGCCTCGGGGCGTTCCGCTTTCAGCTGGAGCGCCTCGGCCCAGCTGCCCGGTTGTAGGAAATCCATTGCGTTCCTCTAGATATCGGTTCTGCGCAGGTACGACAGCCTCGGCTGCCCCGGTACGTAGAGAAGGAGTAGTAGGGACTCAGTTACGGGGGTCGTTCATCGCTCCTCCAGGAGCTTGCGCACCCGGCGGCCGGTGATGTCGGCCAGCTCGCGGCGCACCACGCGGTGTTCCTCGGCCACCGAGTTGCCCAACCGGTGCCGCAGCTCCGCGAGCATCTCCGCGGCGCTGCGGCCGGCGGCCCGGATCAGGAAGACGTGACCGAAGTGCTCCTCGTAGTCGAGGTTCCCGGCGGCCAGTTCGGCCAGCACCCGGGCGTCGGCCTCGGACGCCCCCGACTGCTCGTCGGCCGACCACCGCGCCTCACGCTCGGACTGGTGCCGGGCCGCCTCGCGCTCACCGATGCGGGGGTGCGCGTCGAGGGCTTCCTCGACATCGGCCCAACTCAGTTCCGCGACCCCGGCCACGGCCGCGGCGATCAGACTCGACTCGTCCGCGTACGGCCGGTTCGCCACCATCTTGCGCGCCCAGGTCCGCGACGCGTTGCAGGTCAGCAGGTGCGTCTCGGCTTCTTCCAGGGGCAGCGAACCGAGCCATTCCAGGCGACTCGACATCCGACCTCCATCCGTGTTTGGCGTGTGTCAACCACTAAACCCGGGGGGCGGTCCCGCTGGATAGGACGAGACCTCCGAACCTGTGGCCTGCTTCACAGGGGCGCGTTCGTAGTTACATCCAAGTTCGGTAACCGTCACGTCACTCACTGTTAGCCTCGAGAATCATGCGGTTACGTTCCCTGCTGACCATGCACGATCTGGGCCTGCGGCTCGTCTCCGGAGAGGACGAGCTGGACCGCTTCGTACGCTGGGTCGTAACCACCGACATGCTCGATCCCAGCCGGTACCTCTCCGGCGGAGAATTCGTGCTCACCGGGCTGCAATGGCGGCACGGGCCCGAGGACAGCGACACCTTCGTCGGCGCGCTCGCCCGCGCCCGGGTGGCCGCGCTCGCCGCCGGCGACGCCCTCTACGGCGAAGCGCCCGAGGATCTGGTCGCGGCCTGTAAGAAACACCGAATCCCGCTGTTCCGGGTCGAGGAGCGGATCGCGTTCGCGACCGTCACCGAAACCATCAACCGGAAACTGTCCTCGGGACGGGCCGCCGACCTGAGCGCCATCCTGGACCGGCATCGGCAGCTGGTGTCCGGCGGCGGACTCGACTCGGTGCTCGACCTGGTCCACCGCACGCTCGGCACCCGCTGCTGGGTGGTGTCATCCATCGGGCGGGTGGTCGCCGGGCCCACCCGCGACCTGCCCGACCAGGTGCGGTCGGCCGCCCTGAGCGCGCGGCGGCTGCCACATGTGCTGTCCCACAACCAGATCCGGTACACGCTGTTCGCCGTCGACGCCGACGCGACCTCACGCATCGCGGACTGGTTCCTGGTCTTCGAGAGCGACTTCAAGGACTGGCCCGAGGAACGCCGCGCGCTGATCGGCGAACTCGCGGCGGTGGTGTCGCTCGAGCGCGCCCGCCACGACGACCGGCACAGCGCCGAGGGCCGCCTCGCGCAGGAACTGATCGAACTGATCATGTCCGAAGCGAAATCCGCCGACATCATCTCCCGGCTCGAACTGACCGGGCTGGGACTGTCCGACCGCTATCTGGCCGTCGCCGCGACCGCCGACTCCGGCGCGGTGCGACCCGGCGAACTGCGCGCGGTGCTGCGCGAAATCCTGTACGGCAGAAGCCCTGCCATCGGAGTCGTCGACGGCGAGGTCATCCTGCTGGTCGCGCTCGGCGGCGAACAGGCCCTCGACGACCACATCCACCGCGCCATCGAAGCCCTCGAACCCGGACTGCAACTGAGCCGCCTGTCCGTCGGCATCAGCGGCGCGGTCGACGGCGAAGGGCTGCGCGGCGCCGTCGAGGAGGCCCGCTACGCCCGCCGCATGGCCGCCGAACGCCAGCAACCCACCAGCGTCGTCCGCCACGACGAACTCGCCACCCACATGCTGCTGCTGGCCAGCGTGCCCGACGAGGTCCGCCGCATGTTCCGGGTGCGCCTCCTCGACCCTCTGCGCGTCTACGACCAGGACAATCGCGCCGACCTGGTCCACACCCTCGAGACCTTCCTCGAGGTCTCCGGCTCCTGGACCAAGTGCGCGGACCTCCTGCACGTCCACGTGAACACGCTGCGCTACCGCATCCAGCGCATCGAGGAACTCACCGGCCGCGACCTGTCCCGCCTCGAGGACCGCGTCGACTTCTTCCTGGCCCTGGCCCTGCGCTGAACCCGCACCGGGCCAGGTTCTCGGTCACGGGACCGATCGCCCGGGCTCGATCAGCCGGGGCGGCAGCGTGCCGTGCGGGAGGGCCGGGCCGACCGCGACGAGACTGCCCGGGGCGCGACCCTTTCCCCAGCCGAGCTGCTCGCGATAGCGGCCGATGTGGGATTCCGGGATCGCGTCGCGGTCCGCGAGCGGGGCGGCCTCGGGCGAGACGTAGAGAGCGTCGGCCGGGCAGTACGCCTCGCACATGAAGCAGGTCTGGCAGTCGGATTGCCGTGCGATGAGCGGGATTCCGCTCGCGGTGCGGTCGAAGACGTCGGTCGGGCAGACGTCGACGCACTTGTCGCAGGCGATGCAGTCCTCGGCGCGCACCAACTCGATCATGACGCCACCGCCGCCGGTGCGGTCGCCGACGTCGCGGTCCACACCTCGCCGAGACCACCGGACAGGATGTGGTGGTGCTGGCCCGGGTCCAGCTCCGGATGATCGGCGCGTTTGCTCATGCCGCGAGTCTCCGTGCGCGCCAAGGTGGATCGATACATCAGGCGGCCGACCGCGGTGATCGCGGCGGCCTGCCGGGCGCGGACCCGGTCCACGCCGGACCCCCCACCGAGGCCGGGCGCGGCCCGCGCCCAGAGGGCATCGAGTTCGGCCAGTGCGGGCCGGATGCGGTCACCGTGGCGCAGATAGTTCTTCTCGAACGGGATGAGCTCGTGCTGCGCGGCCGTGACAACCTCGTCCGCGGACACCGATCCGGTTGCCTCGGGCCGTAATCCGACCCGCCCGACGCCCTGGATCGCAGCAGTATCGGCCCGACCGGAGCGTAGAGCGAATCGCGCCGCTCCCGCGCCCGCCCAGCTGCCCGACGACATGGCCCAAGCCGAGTTGTGGCTGCCGCCGCCGGTGAATCCGCCGCAGATCCGTTCCCGGGTCGCGGCGTCGCCCGCCGCGTACAGGCCGGGAACCGTTGTCGCGCAGTCATCGTCGACGACATCGATGCCGCCGGTACCACGCACCGTGCCCTCGGCGAGCAGGTCCACTTCGAAGCGATCGGTGAACGGGTCGATCCCGCGCCGGTCGAACTGGAGGAAGAAATTGGGCTGGCCCAGCCGCATCCGGGCCTGCACATCGGCGTCGGCCCGGTCCAGCTGCGCGAACACGGGCTCCGACAACAGGGTCCGGGCGATCACCGACCGCCCCTGCGCGGAACCCGCGCCTTCCAGCACGCTGCCGTCGGCGTGGAAGAAGGTCGCGTAGCTGTAGTAGGCGGTCTTGGTGATGGTCGAGCCCTTGGGCACGATGCCGTAGGCGTTGGAGAACTCCATGCCCGAGAAGCGCGCCCCGGCCTCGGCCGCCATGAGCGCGCCGTCGCCGGTGTCGACATTGGTGCCCAGGGCCCGGGACAGGAAGGCACAGCCGCCGGTGGCCAGCACCACCGCGCCCGCCACCACGCGATAGTCACGGTCGGCGTGCCGCTGATATCCGGCGGCCCCGCGGACCACGCCGTCGGTGTCGACCAGCAGTTCCAGCGCCGGGGCGTGATCCAGGATGCGCACGCCGAGCCGTTTCGCCCAGGCGCGCATGCGCCGCATGTACTCCGGCCCCTGCACGCCGGTGAGCAGAGGCTCTCCGGTCTCGGGATCGGCCGGGAACGGGTAGCGGCCCTCGACCGCGAGCCGGTTCATGTTCACATAGGTCTGATCGAGGACCCGGTCCATCCAATAGTGGTCGGCCAGATGCCCGCCCAGCGCCTCACGACTGGCCTTGGCCCGGGCGCGCGCGGTCGCCTCCGGCGCCACATACCAGACGCCGGTGCCCGAAGGCGCTGTGGCGCCGCTGGTTCCGCAGTAGCCCTTGTCGACCAGCACGACCTCCGCCCCCGCTTCGCGGGCGTGCACCGCCGCCCAGCACGCGGCGGGTCCGCCGCCGATCACCAGCACGTCGGTCCTGGTCTGCCATGGTTCGCTCATCGGCACAGTCCTCCCGGGAGAGTTGGTGCCGGAACGGTAAGGCGGCCGGTCGCACTCGCCGAAGGGTTGCGATCAGGGCGATCCTTTGGCGGCGGAATTTTCCACATGGTGGCAAACGGCTTGCGTCCGGCGCCCCGGTCGTCTGGTCCTGTCCGCAAGGCGCGCGCGGCCATGCGGGTGGCGGAAATTTCATGACACGTGACCCGCAAGGTCTTGTGTGTAACTTGGATTAGCACTTACCTTGGAGTGTGTCGCACCGCACAGGCTGGGCCACGGCCCCGAGAGCCGTGCGGGGCGGCACACAGACGAGGAGGCAACGATGGCTCTGACGACGAGGTCGGATGCAGGTACCGAGGCACACGCGTACGCGGACGTGCTGCACACCCTTTCGGAGGGATCGGTGTACCGCCGGTTCGATCCGTATCTCGATATCCCCTGGGACTCCCCCGAATTCGCGATCGACCCGCAGGATCGGCGCTGGGTGCTGCAACCCGACATCGACCCGCTGGGCGCGACCCAGTGGTACCGGGACCAGCCGCTGGAACGCCAGATCGAGATCGGCAAGTGGCGGATCACCAATGCCATCAAGGTCGGCGCGGCCTTCGAGAGCATTCTGATCCGCGGAATGATGCAATACATCATGAAGCTGCCCAACGGGTCGCCGGAGTTTCGCTACTGCCTCCACGAAATGACCGAGGAGTGCAACCACATCCAGATGTTCCAGGAGCTGGTCAACCGGATCGGCGTCGACGTTCCGGGCATGCGGCCGATCTTCCGGAAATTGTCGCCGTTCATCGGTGTCGCCGGCGGGTACGCCTGGCCGATTCTGTTCATCGGCATTCTCGGCGGCGAGGAACCGATCGACCACTATCAGAAAGCGGTCATCCGCAACGGCGCGAATCTGCCGCCCGCGGTGGTGCGCTGCATGGAGATCCATATCGCCGAGGAAGCCCGGCACATCTCCTTCGCCAATGAGTTCCTGAAACGGCATATCCCGCGCCGCAGCCCGCTGTACCAGAATTTCTGCGGTATCGCGTTCCCGATCGCCATGCGCTGGCTCGCCGGCGAGATCATGGCGCCGCCGCCGGAATTCGCCCGCACCTTCGGCATTCCGCGCGAGGTCATCAAGGAAGCCTTCTGGCAGTCCCCGACCGCGTCGAAGATCCTCTCCGGCTATTTCGGCGACATGCGTTCCCTCGCCGGCGAACTGGGCCTGATGAACCCGGTCACCAAGCGGTTGTGGAAGACCCTCGGCATCGACGGCGACCACTCCCGCTACCGCAGCGAACCCGACCGCCGAGTCGCCTGACCCCACGCGCCGGGGCGCGGCACGGTCCTACCAGCTCGTCGGGACCGACTGATCGAGGGCGATGAGGTTGCCGTCGGCCGCGCGCAGCACGGCCGGCCGGCTACCGGGCATATCCACGATGCCGGTGGCCGGATCGCCGTGGGTGATGTGCGCGGCGCCGATCTCGGCGAGGGATCCGTCGGCGATCTCCCCGAGCGGCGTCGCCCCGGCGGCGACCATCGCGGCACTACGCGCGATCAGTCGCCGGGTTCCAGGCAGAGCACCGGGACCCGCTGAACCAGATTCACCACGAAGCCGCCACGATTCCAGGGCTGCTCCAGCGGCTGGGTATTGCCGTCGGCATCGGTCGCCCGGACGCTGAGGATGTAGTCGCCCGGGGTCGCGGTCCAGTCGAAATGCCAACGCCGCCACGCCCATCGGCGGCCCTGATCGGGGTCCAGCCGCGCCGGCTGCCAGCACTGCCCGCCATCGACGCTCACCTCGACGCGAGTGACCGGCGCACGCCCGGACCAAGCTCGCCCTTCCAGCGGCACCGGGCCCGGTCGCACCACCCGCGATCGCGACATGTAATCCGGGAAGCCGGGCGGAACCAGCAGCGCGCGCGGCACGATCCGGGTCACCGGCTCGCCCGCCTCACCGGCGTCCTGCCGGATCCGATACGCCACCGCCTGCTGGTAGCCGGTGAACGGAGTGTCGGTCACCGTGATCTCCCGCAGCCACTTCACATGCGCCATGCCGTACCAGCCGGGCACGATCAAGCGGATCGGATAGCCGTGCTGCGGCGGCAGCGGCGCCCCGTTCATCTCGTAGGCGACGAGCACCCCGGAATCGTCACCCATGGCCACCTCGACCGGCAGCGCCCGCTGATAGTCCTGTTCGACCCCGTACTCCACCCCGTGATCCGCGCCGGTGCAGACCACCTCGACCGCGTCGTCCTCCACACCGGCCTCCGCCAGCAGCAGCCGCAACGGGACACCTGTCCATTCGGCGGTGCCGACCGCCCCGAGCAGCCAGGGCTGACTCACCGGACGCGGGGTCAGCAAGGCCCGGCCATTGCCCGCGCATTCGAGCGTCACCCTTGCGGTGACCTGCGGGAACGCCTTCAGAGCGGTCACATCCAGCCGCAGCCGACGCCGTACCCGACCCGCGATCCTCAGTTGCCAGGGCTCGTTCGGCGCGACGAAGGGAATGTCGAAGTGCGTCAGCACGTAATGCAGTCCCGGCGGCGTGAGGTCGTAGCGCAGCGCCTCGAGCGGCAGCCCGTGATTGCGGGCCGCCAGCGCGAGCTCGTCCACGCCGATCCCCTCGTCGGGGGCGGCCAGCCGAGCGCGGGTGCTCGAATCGGCGAGTCGATGAGCCATCGACTCATTATCGCGCCGAATCGCCACCGGCAGCAGAGGACATCGACCGTTCTCGAACCTCTATTCCTGGCTCAACCATTGGTCGACCAGCTGTGCGGTCGTATGCGCCTCGGTGCTGCACAGTTCGACATGTTGCGCGTCCACGGTCCGGACAGTCTGTGCTGTTGACCAGGTTTCCACGGGCCACTCGTGGAGGTTGTGCGCCGGTGACGGTTTCGTGCACTTGATGACAAGCGCCTTACATTCGACCGGCGGGCACTCCACTTGCCGCAGCAGGTCGATCCAGCACGCGAGAGCAGTCAAACGATCGCTGGTGAAGCCGGCGAGATCGGGGATCGACGCGTCGGTATCGACCACGGCGTCGCGCGCGGTGTCCATTTGGCGGTCATTCGCCTCGGGAGCGATGAAGGAATCGAAGATGATCAACCCCTGGAGCCGCGTATTGCCTTGTTCCAGCAGGCGAGCTGCGGTGGCGTGGGCGAGGTTCCCGCCCCCCGACATGCCACCCACGACGAATTCGTCGTCGCCCACGGTGTCGAGGACGGTCTTGGCGATACTGTCGATGGCGGCGTCGAGCGACGCAGGCAAAGGCTCATCCGGCTCGTATCCCGACAGTGGGATAACCGAGAAACGGCGATCAGCGCCCAGGTGAGCGGCGAGCAGAATGTACTGAATGTATCCGCCGAGAAACGCCGGGGTGCAGATCATGACAATGTGCGGCAGAACATCTCCGCCAGTATTGCCGGGCGTGCCGCCGGTGAGTCCGATACCCTTCGGCATTCCCGCCGTGTGGTGGTCGAACATAGGACGAAGTTGCGCGGCCGCAAGAAGCATCTCCATGCCGTCGCTGAACCTGTCGTCCGCGATCGCTTGCCTGAACATGCGTACAAGAGCCGGCTCGGTGGATCGAGCGGTCGCTGCGGGAGGGGTGTAGCCGGCCCCGTCGTGCCGAGGTACGAGCAGCAGGTCTCCGCGCATGGCGAGTTGCGGTTCGGCGCTGGCGATCGCGGTGACGGTCATGTTCCGTATTGCCATGAGTCCGAACAGATCTCCGAGGCCCTTATCGGCGGAGTCGGTGTCGACGAGCACGATCCGCCCCGGATGCCGGGATTGCGCCGCCGCCACCAACTCCCATATCGCCGATCCCACCGGGTGCACGACCTCGTCGGTCGATACCGCGGTCGCGCCGCGCGTGAGCACCAGGAACGGGCTCGAATCGAAGCGTCGTTGTCCGGACCAGGACTCCAGAGCTGCTGACACCTTCTGTGCCATGGCCTGCACATCCGTTGGTAGTGAACCGGATTCGTCCCTACGACAGTCCAGGACCATGACCTGGGCGGTGTCACTGTCGGGCCCGTTCAGCGCCTCTTCCCAATCGCAGGGCGCCACCTCGGGCAACGATGTGGGAGTGGGAATCATGGACCACTCGACCCGATGCTGCTGATTCATAATTTCTGTCATTGCTCAACGTTTCCGTGTAGTAGGGGCACACGGCCAGGCACGTGCGGGATGTCCTGCCGAATCAGCGATGTTGTCATGAGATGCCGAATTCATCCGCCAGCATGTCCAACAACGATTCATCACTCATGGTCATAACGTCCTCCGACGGTTCCCGATCTTCATTCGCCCGGCTGGCGATTCGGGTCACGTTCAATAATTTCGAGTAGAACTCATTGCTGAGCGTCTTGCTGTCGACCATCTCCATGACCTCTTTTTCCAGGCGCGCCAAAGCGTCGGAAATACCGGCGTCGGTGAGCTGGGCAAGGATGTGCGCGGTCACCGCATCCGGTGTCGGATAGTCGAAGATCAGGGTTGCGGGCAACCGCAACCCGGTCACGGCATTCAACCGGTTGCGGGTCTCGACCGCGGTCAACGAGTCGAATCCCAGGTCCCGGAAGTTGCGGTCGGCATCGATGGCCGCACCGCTGTCGTGTCCCAGCACGGCCGCGATCTGGCCACGAACCGCGTCCAGGACCACCGCTGGTCGTTCGGTCGGCGTCAGCCCCACGAGCCGCTGCCGCAAACCCACCGCGCCCGGTGTGCTGCTGCGGTTGGTGGCGAGCATCCCCTCCAGCAACGGAGCCAGCGTGCCCGCGCGAGCACCGGCGGCCAGCGCAGCCGTGTCCACCCTGGCGGCGACCACACCCGCACGGTGTTGGGCCAACGCGGCGTCGAACATCGCCAATCCTTGCTCGTCCGACATCGCCAGCACCCCGACCCGACCCATCCGCGCGTTATCGGCATCGCCGAGCTGTCCGGTCATCCCGGTGCCGGTCGCCCACAATCCCCATGCGATCGACACCGCGGCCTGTCCACCGATACGGCGGTGTTCGGCAAGCCCGTCCAGGAACGCGTTCGCCGCCGCATAGTTGCCCTGCCCAGCGGTGCCCAACACACCCGCGACCGAGGAGAACAACACGAACAACGCCGGATCCAGCTCGCGGGTCAACTCGTGCAGATGCCATGCCGCGGCGGCCTTGGCCGCCAGCACCGCATCCACCCGATCCGGAGTCAACGACACCACCAGACCGTCGTCGAGCACACCCGCGGTATGCACCACACCGGTCAACGGCGCCTCCTCGGGAACCGCGGCCAACAACTCCACCACCGCCCCCCGATCCGACACGTCACACGCCACCACCCGCACCCGCGCACCCAACCCGGTCAGCTCCGCGACCAACTCCGCCGCCCCGGGCGCCGCCGGACCACGACGACTGGCCAACACCAACGACCGCACCCCGTACGCGGTCACCAGATGCCGCGCCAGCATCGACCCCAACCCGCCGGTACCACCGGTGATCAACACCGTGCCCGCCGACACCGCCGACACCACACCCGAATCCACCCCGGCCTCCCCCATCGGGAGCCGGACCAGTCGAGCGGTGTGCAACACCCCGGAACGGATCATGACCTGGGGTTCACCACACGCCAACACGCCGGTCAGATCCTCGACGGGTCGGCCCGCGGGAAGGTCGGTGTCGACGAGCACGATCCTGCCCGGATCTTCCGATTGCGCCGAACGCACCAACCCCCACAGCGCCGCCCCGGCCAAATCCTCGACCCGCGCCCCGTCCGTCGCGATCGCACCACCGGTCAGCACCACCAATGTGCTTGTGGCGAAACGTGATTCGCTCAGCCAGTCCTGCACCACGGCCAGCGTGTCGGCGACCGCCCGACGCACTCGCCCCGGCAGCTCGACATCGCCCGCGGTGCGGTCGCGCAGGTCGAACACCACGACCGGTGGTACCGATGCGCTCTCGTCCTTGGTCCAGGACCGGAAGTCCGCGACCCCGGCGAACACCCGCGACACCGGCATCGAGGTCGGGGTAGTGGTCGGGATTGGGTTCCATCGCACCGCGCACAGCCGCTCGCGTGCGGTGGCTGTGCCCAACTGTCCGGCCGACAGCGGCCGTGACGTCAACGATCCGACCGTCAGCACGGGGTGTCCGGCGCTGTCGGTGATCTGGATCGCGACCGCACCCGTACCGGTCGGTGAGATCCGGGCCCGCACCGTGGATGCGCCGACCGCGTGCAGGGTCACCCCGGACCACGCGAACGGCAACATCACCCCGGTATCGGCACCGGAATCGGTGTCCACCGTAGCCAGCACCGCGGCGTGCAACACCGCATCCAACAGCGCCGGATGCAACCCGAACTCCGGCGCATCACTCACCGAATCCGGCAACGAGGCCTCGACGAACAACTCCTGACCATGACGCCACAGCGACCGCAACCCCTGGAAAGTCGGACCGTAGTCGTATCCCAGATCGGCCAGCACCGAATACGCGCCGTCCACCAGCACCGGCGCCGCACCACGCGGCGGCCACACCGCGGGCATCTCCGGCACCGGATCGGCGATCACCGAGTTCGAGGACGATGCGCCCTGCCGATCGAGTACCGCCTCGGCATGCGTGACCCACCCCGCCTCCGGGTCCTGCGCGGCACGGGAATACACCACCACCCGGCGCGCACCTTGTCCCTGCTCATCGGGTCCGTCGACCACGACCTGCAACTGCATCGGGGTCGCGGCGGTCAACACCAGCGGAGTCGTCACCGTCAGCTCCCGCAGCACCGGGCACCCGGCCTCCGCGCCCGCCCGCATCGCCAATTCCACGAAACCGGTACCGGGGAACAACACCGTGCCGCCGACCGCGTGATCGACCAGCCACGGTTGCCTCGCCGACGACAACTGCCCGGTCAACACCACCCCGCCCGAATCCGCCGACGCCAGCGTCGCCCCCAGCAACGGATGCCCGGCCCCCGACAGGCCCAGCGACACCGCATCGGTGACCCCCGACGAGGTCAGCCAATACCGGCGGCGCGTGAACGCATAACTCGGCAACTCCACCTGCCTGCCACGAGGTGGCGTCGCCGCATCCCACACCGCATCCACGCCCGCCGCCGCCAAGCGAGCCATCGAGCGCGTGAACGCGAGAACACTGTCCTGGTCGCGCTGCAACGAACCGACGATCACCGGGTCCTGGCCACCCTCGAATGCCGAAGCGGCACAGATCTGTTCGAGGTCGACGCCCAGCAGCGGATGCGGGCTCGCCTCGACGAATACGCGGTAGCCGTCACGGCGCAATGCCTGGACCGCCTGCTCGAAACACACCGTGTCCCGCAGATTCCGGTACCAGTAGTCCGCGTCCAGCCCGGTCGGATCCAGGACCGTGCCGGTGACGGTCGAGTAGAACGCCGCGTGCGGCGATGCCTGCTCGAGCGATGATCCGGTCCGCGTAAACGATCCGGTTTCGAGTACCTGCATCAGGTCAGCGCGGAGCTGGTCGACCTGGGGCGAATGCGAGGCGTAATCCACTGCCACCCGCCGGGCCCGAATATCGCGGCGCTCACACTCGCTCAGCAAAGACTCCACCTGCTCGAGCGCACCGGACACCACCGTCGATCCCGGGCCGTTGACCACGGCCACCGCCAGCCCGTCGAACCCTTCGATCAGCTCCTGCACCCGGTCCAGGGCCGCGAACACCGACACCATCGCACCCCGGCCGGCCAACACCGTCAACGCCGCCGACCGGCCGATCACGATCCGGGCGGCATCCTCGAGCGACAAACCGCCCGCGACATGGGCCGCGGCGATCTCGCCCTGCGAATGACCCACCACCGCATCGGGTACGAGGCCGACCGAACGCCACAACTCCGCCAGCGACACCATCACCGCGAACAACACCGGCTGCACGATCTCGACCTGCTCGAGCCACCCCGCATCATCGGTAGCGAGCACATCGAGCAGCGACCAGTCCACCAACGGCGCGAACGCCCGATCGCACTCGGCCATCTTCTGCGCGAACACCGGGAACCGGGCCGACAGTCCGCGACCCATCCCCAGCCACTGCGCACCCTGGCCCGGAAACACCAACACCGTCTTGCCGGGTCCACGGGCGGTCCCCGACACCACACCATCGGCGGGCAGCCCCAGGGCCACCGCGTCCAAGCCCTCCAACAACGCGGCCCGGTCCCCGCCCACGACCACCGCGCGCTGCTCGAACCGCGACCGACCCGCCAATGTCGTCGCCACATCCACCGGATCCAGCTCCGGACGCTCGCGCAGATAGTGCGACAACCGACCCGCCTGCCCCGCCAGCGCCTCCGGCGTCCGACCCGACACCATCCACGTCACCGGGCCATCCCCGCCACCACCTGCCTCGGGGACAGGGTCGGTCACCGATTCCGGTGCCTGTTCGAGGATGACGTGCGCATTGGTGCCGCTGATGCCGAACGCCGACACCGCGGCACGACGCGGCCGATCGACCATCGGCCAATCACGTTGCCCGGTCAGCAGTTCCACCCGCCCGGTGTTCCAATCCACATGCGTGGACGGCGTATCCACATGCAGTGTCTCGGGCAGGATTCCGCGCCGCAGCGCCTGCACCATCTTGATCACACCGGCCACACCGGCGGCCGCCTGCGTGTGCCCGATATTGGATTTGACCGAACCCAGCCACACCGGCTGGTCTTCCGGCCGGTCCTGCCCATAGGTGGCCAGCAACGCCTGCGCTTCGATCGGGTCACCCAACGTGGTACCGGTGCCGTGCGCCTCCACCACATCGACCTCAGCCGCCGACAACCCGGCACTGGCCAGCGCCCGCCGAATCACCCGCTGCTGCGAAGGACCGTTCGGAGCGGTCAAACCATTCGACGCACCATCCTGATTCACCGCCGAACCACGCACCACCGCCAGCACCGCATGCCCATTGCGCCGGGCATCGGACAACCGTTCCAGCACAAGCACACCCGAGCCTTCACCGAAACCGGTCCCGTCGGCCGCTTCGGCGAACGGCTTGCACCGGCCATCCGGCGCCAGCCCCCGCTGCCGCGAAAACTCCACAAACGTGCCCGCGGTCGCCATCACGGTGACACCACCGGCCAACGCCAGCGAACACTCCCCCGAACGCAATGCCGCCGCCGCCTGATGCAACGCCACCAGACCCGACGAACACGCCGTATCCACCGATACCGCAGGCCCTTCCAACCCCAGCACGTACGACACCCGGCCCGACACGATAGCGCCGGCGTTTTCGCTCTGCGGGTAGTCGTGATACATCGCGCCGACGTACACGCCGGTGTCGCTGCCTCGCAGCGTCGCGGGCCGAATCCCGGCGTGTTCGAGTGCCTCCCAGACGGTTTCCAGCAGGATCCGCTGCTGCGGATCCATCGCGATCGCCTCACGCGGGCTGATCCCGAAGAACTCCGCGTCGAATTCGGCCGCGTCGTACAGGAATCCGCCCTGGTTCGAGTACGACTTACCGGTCGCACCGGGCACGGGATCGAAAATCCCGCCCCACCCACGATCGGTCGGGAACGTCGAGATCACGTCACGACCGTCGACCACCAACCGCCACAACTCCTCCGGAGAGGACACCCCGCCAGGGAACCGGCACCCCATCCCCACGATTGCCACCGGATCCGACGACGACACCGGCGACACCGATTCCGCGATCGGCGCCGCGGTGGACGGGCCCGACAACTGCCCATCGATGAACTGAATGAGCGCCTTCGGCGTCGGATGGTCGAAGACCAGGGTCGCGGGCAGTCGCAAGCCGGTCCGGGCCGACAGTCTGTTGCGCAACTCCAGGGCCGTGAGGGAGTCGAATCCCAGGTTCCGGAAGACGGTGTCCACATCGATGGCGTCGATCGAATCGTGCTTCAGGACCGCCATGATGTCGCGTCGAACCAGGTCTTGAATGATCCGGCTCCGCTCGACTGCCGACGCCGCGCGGAGGCTGTCGGCCAGTCCGTGCTCAGCTCGGGGAGCAGTGCCCGCCGCGCGGGCCGGCATCGTGACCAAGCGCCGAAACAGCGGTGCCAGCGTCCCCGCGCGAGCTTGGTCACGGAGCGAGGGCAGGTGCCAGCGCACCGGAAGGACATGAGCCCGATCCACGCCGAGCGCGAGGTCGAACAGCGCCAGTCCCGCATCGGTGTCGAGCGGCGACACACCGCTGTCCGCCATGCGAGCGACATCCGTGTCATCGAGCGCACCGGTCAGACCACTGCGCTCTGCCCAGAATCCCCATCCCAAGGAGATCGCGGGCAGCCCCTGCGCTCGACGGTGGTGCGCAAGACCATCGAGGAAGGCATTCGCGGCCGCGTAGTTGCCCTGGCCGGCTCCGCCGAGGACCGCGGAGACCGAGGAGAACAGCACAAAGGCCGACAGCCCGCGATCCATGGTCAACTCGTGCAGGTTCCATGCCGCGTCCGCCTTGGCGGCCAGTACGTTTCGGAACCGCTCCGGAGTAAGGGATTCGATCACTCCGTCGTCCAGGACTGCGGCGGCGTGAACGACTGCCGACAGTGGCTTGTCCGGCGGAACCGCAGCCAGCAGATCACTCAATGCCTGCCTGTCAGCGATGTCGCAGGCCGCCACCGTCACCGCGACACCGTGGGCGGACAGCTCCGAGACGAACTCCGCGGCGCCGTCGGCGGTCATTCCCCGGCGACTCACCAACAACAGGTTTCGCACACCGTGCGCACCGGCCAGGTGCCGCGCGACCGCGCGGCCCAAGGTTCCGGTGGCGCCGGTGATCAGTACGGTGCCGTCGGCTGGGAATGGCGCGGTCTCGGTGCCGACCGTGCGGGTCAGGCGAAGCGCATGCAGAACACCATCGCGTACGGCCACTTGCGGCTCACCGGTGGCGAGGATCGCGGGCACGATATCGGTCACGGCCCCCGGTTCATCGGAGCTGTCACTATCGACCAGGACGATCCGGTCCGGGTGCTCGGTTTGCGCGGAGCGGACCAGCCCCCACACCGCGGCGGCCGCAAGGTCTCCCGTTGCCTCCGAATCCAGGGTTACCGCACCGCGCGTCACGACAACGAGGCGTGATTCGTTCCCGTGCTCGTTGGCCAACCAATGCCGCAGATCACGCAGCACGCCCGACACGACATCCTGGACGCGCTCCGGCATGCCGCCCTCGCCCACCGGGCAGTGGATGAGCGTCACGTTGTCCGAGGGCCGCGCCGTCCCGGCAGCCTGCACCTGTTCCCAGCAGAGCTCGAACAGGGCATCGGGACGCTGAACGCCGAGGGGCCTCAGCGTGAGGGAACCGACCGACATCACGCCTCGACCGGTTCCGTCGGCGACCGCGAGTGCCACCGACTCGGTCCCCAGCGGAGTGATCCGCACCCGGATAGCGGTTGGCGATGCGGCGGTCGACCGCACGTCGCTCCACGAGAACGGCACCATCCCACCGTTGCGCTGTCCCAGCGCATGGAGAGCCGCATCGAGCAGCGCGGGATGCAGCCCGAACCATCGGGCTTGATCCACCAACGGCCCGGGTAGGACGACTTCCGCGAACAGTTCCGCACCGCGACTCCATACCGCCCGCAGACCGCGGAAGGCGGGGCCGTACTCCATGCCGTGAGCGGCGAGATCGTCGTACCAGTGCGAGAGGTCGAGTTCCCGCGCCCCTTGCGGCGGCCACTCGGTCAGGTCGGCGACCACGCCACCGCCTGAATCCGGGACGAGTGTCCCACTGGCATGCAAGAGCCAACCAGCATCTGCGTCAAGGGAGTACAGCTGTAGCGACTGACGGCCGTTCTCGTCGGGCTGCCCCCGATGAACCTGAACCTCGACAGCGCCCTCGGCGGGCAGCGTCAACGCAAGGTGCAGGGTGAGTTCCTCGAGCAGCCACTCCTCACCGCAGACCATGTCGAGCAAGGCCGTTCCGGGGACCACATACTCACCCCGAACCCGGTGATCAGCCAGCCAGCCATGCGTTCCTACCGACAGCCGTCCGCGCTGGATACTCCCGTCACTCGACGCGAGGGCGACGGGAGCACTCAACAACGGCCGCGGTACGTCCAGCCAGTACCGACGGCGCTGGAAGGGATAGGTGGGCACATCGACGAGGCGTGCGCCGGTGTCATCGAAGAGCGGCCGCCAGTCGAGGGCTACACCCCCGGTGTACAGCGCCGCCATGGCGTGCAGGAACTGTACGAAGTCGCTCTCGTCGCGCCGCAAGGTCCCTTGTGCGACAGCATCGGTCACGGTTTCCTGAATCGCGGGGATGAGCACCGGATGCGGGCTCACCTCGAGAAAGGTCCGCCGACCGCCGTCGGCCAGCGCGCGGATCGTCTCGGCCAGCCGGACCGGCTGCCGAAGGTTTCGGTACCAGTACTCGGCATCCAATGCGGACCCGTCGAGACGACCGCCGGTGACCGTGGAGAAGAAGTCGATGTCGCCGGCACCCGGCGAGAGGTCGCGACCGGCCGCGAGCACCTGCGCACGGATCGCCTCGACGTGGGCGGAATGAGAGGCATAGTCCACGGGGATGATTCGAGCCCGCACGCCCAGCCGTTCGCACTCGGCCACGTAGGACCGCACGGCTTCCACATCACCCGAGACCACGACCGACGTGGGACCGTTCATCGCCGCCACGCTGACCCGATCCGAGGCGATATCCGCGGCAGCCAGACCGATCGAAGCCATGGCACCACGGCCGGACAGGCCATCCGCAATAGCCTTGCTACGCAACACGATCAGACGGAGCGAGTCTTCGAGCGACAACAGCCCCGCCACGCAGGCGGCGGCGATCTCCCCCTGGGAGTGCCCGACGACAGCGGACGGTGTGAGACCCATCGACCGCCAGAGTGCCGCCAAGGACACCATCACCGCGCACAGCACCGGCTGTACGACGTCGACACGCGCCAGCAACTGTTCGTCCGCCAAGGCCTCCTCGAGAGACCAATCCACCAGCCCGGCGAATATTCGCTCGCACTCGGCCATTCGAGCGCCGAACACCGGCATGGACTCCCACAGTCCGAGCGCCATGCCCACCCATTGGGAGCCTTGCCCAGGGAATACCCAGACAACTGAATCAGTGTGGGCGGCGGTCGATACCGGAAGGAATCCGTCGGCAAGCGCGCGCAGCCCGGCAATGATCTCGGCACGGCCCGAACCTTGTACTACGGCACGACATTCCAGTGCCGGTCGGAGCGCGCAGGAGTAAGCGATGTCGAGGGTTGAAGCGGTCGAATCCCGCTCGATCCACTCGAGCAGCCGCACGGCCTGCGCGCGCACGGCGGCAGCCGACCGACCGGACACCACGACCGGAACGTGCGTGCGGGCACGACCGTCGGCACCGGTCTCCACCGCTACCGGAGCCTCTTCCACAATGACGTGCGCATTGGTCCCGCTGATGCCGAACGACGAGATCCCGGCACGGCGAACCCGACCCCGCTCCGGCCAGGCAATCATCTCGTCGGCCAACCGCAGCGGACTCGCGGACCAATCGAGATGTGCTGTCGGCCGGTCGATGTGCAGGGTGGGCGGGATCGTGCGATGTCGCATCGCCATGACGGTCTTGATCACGCCCGCGACACCGGAAGCCGCCTGAGTATGGCCGATATTGGACTTCACCGATCCCAGCCACAGCGGCTGATCGGCAGAGCGACCCGCACCATATGCCTCATCGAGGGCATGCAATTCGATCGGATCGCCCAGCGGAGTGCCCGTCCCGTGTGCTTCGACCAGGTCGATATCGGTGGGTCGCAGGCCCGCGGCGGAAAGCGCCGCACGGATGACTTGCACCTGGGATGGCCCATTCGGCGCGGTGAGGCCGCTGCTCGCGCCATCCTGATTGATCGCGGATCCGCGCACCACCGCGAGGACCGGGTGTCCGAGTCGCTGTGCATCCGAAAGCCGTTCCAGGACGAGCACACCGACGCCTTCGGCCCAGCCGGTGCCATCCGCCTCGGCCGAGAACGCCTTGCATCGGCCGTCAGGGGACAGCCCTCCCTGGCGAGAGAACTCCAGGAACACATGGGGTGTCGACATCACGGTGACACCACCGGCCAGCGCCATGCCGCACTCCCCCGACCGCAGCGCTTGCGCAGCCAAGTGCAGGCTGACCAGCGAGGACGAGCAGGCGGTATCGACCGTGACCGCGGGGCCCTTCAGTCCCATGAGATAGGAGACTCGACCGGACGCCACGCTGGGCAGGCTGCCGGTGAGGAGTTGTCCTTCGAAGTCGCTGGAGTCATCGAGAAGTCGTGAACCGTAGTCGTTGTACATGACGCCGAGGTAGACACCCGTGGGGCTGCCCGCGAGCGACAGCGGATCGACACCCGCACGCTCCAGTGCCTCCCATGACACCTCGAGCAGCAAGCGCTGCTGCGGATCCGTCGCCAACGCCTCCCGTGGGGACATGCCGAAAAGGCCGGCATCGAATTCCGCGGCATCGTGGAGGAAACCGCCGGTGGTGGTGGCACTGCGCAGCAGCGCCTCGGGATCCCAGCCGCGGTCTGTGGGAAAGTGCCCCACCGCATCGGCTCGGTCGGCCACGAGCCGCCACAGATCTTCCGGCGAGGACACACCGCCCGGATAGCGGCAGCCCATGCCGATGATGGCAATGGGCTCGGCGGCTACAGATTCCAGTTCGTCTATCCGACGCCGTGCACGTCGCAGCTCGGAGGTGGCGCGCTTCAAATAGTCGAGGAGCTGTTCATCACTCATATCAGGGCTTCTCCAGCTCTTCGTCGATGATGGCAAAGAGGTCTTCCGCTGTGACGTCGGCGAGCTCCCGGTCGTCGTCCGAACCTGCCGGATCGGACATGGACAGGGCAGACAACATTCCCCGCAGCCTGACAGCGATCGCGGTGCGCAGCTGATCGTCGTCAACCGATCGCAGTGTGGTCTCCAGGCGGTCCAGCTGCGCGACGATCGGTGGCGGGCTGGGTGTTTCGCGGTCCGCGATCCGTTCCAGGAGATGCGCGGCCAAGGCGGACGGCGTCGGGAAGTCGAATATCACGGTGGTGCTCAGCGAGAGGCCGGTAGTCGCGTTGATGCGGTTGCGCAGCTCGAGCGCGGTGAGCGAGTCCAGGCCCAACTCCAGGAAGCCTCGGTCCGCTGGAACGGAGTCGGGCTCTCGATGTCCGAGCACCTCCGCGATCTCGGTGCGCAACAGTTGCCGGACGGCCATCTCCCGTTCGTAGGTCGGCAGCGCGCTCAGGCGCTCCCGTAACGTCTGGGAACTGTCGATGGAACGGTGCTCCAGGCGCCGAATTCGCTTGGGAAGCAGGCTGTGCAGCAGGGCCGGCGCTTCTCCGGTTCCCAGGCCGGCGAGGTCCAGACGCATCGGCAGCACGTGGGGCGATTCGGCGACGAGTCCGGCGTCGAACAGGGCCAAGCCTGCCTCGGTCCGCAGTGCCCGCAGTCCCCACCGTGAAATTCGCCGCAGCTCGGTGTCGCCCAGCCGCCCGGTTATTCCACTCTGCTGCTCCCACAGACCCCAACCCAGTGAGACCGCAGGCAGTCCGTGGTAGCGGCGGTGGTGAGCCAACGCGTCCAAGAAGGCGTTCGCCGCGGCGTATGCGGCCTGTCCGGCAGTGCCGATCGTTGCCGCGACCGACGAAAACAGCACGAATGTCGAAAGATTCGCGTCACGAGTCAGCTCGTGCAGGGTCCACGCGGCGTCCATCTTGGTAGCGAGCACCGCATGCAATCGGGCCGGTGTCAGAGCCGAGAACACCCTGTCATCGACCACGCCGGCGGCATGGATCACCGCGCCCAACGGGCGGTCGGCCGGGAGGGTCGACACCACCTTTTCCAGTGCCGAGCGGTCGGCGACGTCACAGGCGACGACATCGACAGTGGCACCTGCCGCGGTGAGATCCGCGGTCAGGGCAGCCACGCCGGCAGCGTCCGGGCCTCGCCTGCTGAGCAGCAGCAGGTGGCGTGCCCGGTGTCGGTTCACCAGGTGCCGGGCAATGTCGGCGCCGAGGCCGCCGGTTCCCCCGGTGATCAGCACGGTGCAGTCAGGATCGAACACCTCCGCCTCGGGTGCGACAGCACGTGTTCGAGACAGACCGGGAGTGAACAGCTTCCCATCACGAACCGCGATCTGGTCTCGGCCGGTCGCGAGCACGGCGGCCAGGAGTGCGTTCGTATCACCCGTTTCGTCTATGTCCACCAAGATGATTCGGCCGGGGTTCTCGGTCTGCGCCGACCGAACCAGTCCCCAGACGGTCGCGCCCGCCAGGTCTATGTCGTGATCCTGCGCGACCGCCACCGCGTGTCGGGTGAGCACAACCAAACGGTCGTCGCCCGCTGTCGCCAGAAACTCCTGGACCTGTCCCAGCACGGACTCGGCTACGTCGTGTACCACCTCGACGCCTGCCGGACGAGCCGACTCCGCCACGGAAATGAGCACCGCGGGACTCGTTTCGGCTGGTATCGCCGGGTCTGTCTCCGACCAGTCGACATGGAACATCATCGATTCGAGCGGGGCCGCCGCCAGCGGTCGCAGAGTCAGCGAATCGACGGACATCCACGCAACGCCGTTGTCATCGGCGAGATTCACTGCCACGGCGTCATCGCCGATGGCCGTGATCCGCACTCGCAACCGACGGGCAGTCGTCGTCGCGGCATGCACGCCGCTGAAGGAGAACGGCAGCACAGGGCCTCTCGTCACGGCCAGCACATGCAGTGCCGCATCCACCAAGGCCGAGCGTGCTGCCGAGACGCCGGTCCCTTCGCGCAGCTCTACTTCGACGAACAGCTCTGCTCCGCGACGCCACGCGGCACGCACATTGCGGAATCTGGGCCCGTACTCCAATCCGACCGCGGCAAGTTCGTCGTACCACGGTGCGACATCCAGGGTTTCGGCCTCGGCCGGCGGCCACTGCGCGAGATCGGCGACGGCGACCTTCGGATGTGCCGTGGCCACGAGCCCGGTGGCATGCAATTGCCACTCGCTGTCGGTGCGGGCATGCAGCCGCAAAGGACGCCGACCGAACTCGTCGGGATCTCCTACCGCGACCTGGATTTCGGTGTCGTGGCCGTCCGGTACGACGACGGGGCTCAGCACGGTCAGCTCATCCACGACCTCGGCTCCGGCCGCGACGCCCGCCTGGAGCGCCATCTCCAGCAACGCGGTTCCCGGCACGATCACCCGGTGCTGCACTCGATGGTCGGACAGCCACGGATGTGTCCG
This sequence comes from Nocardia sp. NPDC004582, assembly GCF_053602115.1. Classification (NCBI taxonomy): domain Bacteria; kingdom Bacillati; phylum Actinomycetota; class Actinomycetes; order Mycobacteriales; family Nocardiaceae; genus Nocardia; species Nocardia sp. NPDC004582. The sequence continues at coordinate 70,904 of NZ_JBSGCY010000005.1, forward strand.
TATCGACAATCGCCCCGTGAGAATGACACCCAGCCCCTCGGCCGGTTCCACCACAGTGGTCAAGAGCGGGTGCTCGGCACCGGCATCGAGCCAGTACCGCTCACGCTCGAACGGATAGGTCGGCAGGTCCACTCGTCGAGCACCGGTGCCCGCGAATACCCTGGACCAATCCACCTCCACACCGCTGAGGTGCATTCGACCCAACGCGGAAACCAGCGCTTCGATCTCAGGCTGCCCCCGCCGCATGGTCGGTACCAGTAGAGCGTCGGCGGATTCCGGGAGACATTCCTCGATCATCGGCGTGAGCACCGAATCGGGACCGACCTCGACGAACCGCGTGACGCCCGCACCGGCCAGAAAGGCGGCGGTGTCGGCCCAGCGCACGGTGTCACGCACATGGCGCACCCAGTACTCGGGCTGCCGCGGCGCCGCGGACACCAGCGCCATGACGGGCTCGGCGAATTCGAGGTTCGCCACGATCGAACGGAACTGCGGCAGCATCGGCTCCATCAACGGAGAGTGAAAGGCATGCGAGACGCGGAGCTGCCGAGTTCGGTTTCCCCGAGCCGCGACTTGGGCGGCCACCGCATGCACATGCTCCGCGGCGCCCGCGACGACCACCGATGACGGGCTGTTGACGGCAGCGAGCGAGATCAGGTCCTGATATTCGGCCAGGAGCGGCACGACCTCTTCTTCCGTGCCATGGATGGCGACCATGGCACCACCGGCGGGCAACGCCTGCATCAGCCGGCCGCGCGCTGCCACCAGGGTGCAGGCGTCCGGCAGCGACAGCACACCTGCCACGTGGGCCGCGGCGATCTCACCGATCGAGTGTCCGGCCACGAAGTCCGGCCGCACACCGATGGATTCGAGCAGCCGGAACATGGCCACCTCGAACGCGAACAGGGCCGGTTGCGTCCACTCGGTCTCATCGAGCAGGTCGGCCTCGGTGGCCATGACCTCGCGCAGCGACCGGTCGAGATGCTGATCGAACTCCGCGCAGACCTGATTCAGCGCGCTGTCGAACACCGGGAACAGTGCCGCCAGGTCCTCGCCCATGCCCACCCGCTGCGAGCCCTGACCGGTGAAGACGAACGCGGTCTTACCCCGATCCCGCACACCTGGCACGGCAGTCGTCGCGGCCGCGCCCGCCGCGACCGACATCAGTCCTTGACGCAGTTCGTCGGTATTCGCCGCGATGACGGCCGCACGATGCTCGAGATGCGACCGAGTGGTCGCAGCGGAGAACGCGACATTCACCACCGCCGACCGGTCGTCGAGGGTCGACAGTATCTGCTCCGCCTGCCTGCGCAATGCCTTGGGAGTCCGGCCGGAGAGCAGCAGGGGAACCGGGATCGATTCTCGTGGCGCTTCTTCCGGCCGTGGGGCAAGGGTTGGTTCTTCGAGGATCACGTGCGCATTGGTGCCGCTGATACCGAACGACGAAACTCCCGCCCGCCGGGGCCGGTCGACGGAAGGCCAGTCGCGTTCCGCCGTGAGCAGCTGGACCGCACCGGAGGACCAATCCACGTGCGGTGACGGCTCGGTCACGTGCAGTGTCTTCGGCAGACGACCGTGCGACATCGCCATGATCATCTTGATCACGCCGCCGACACCCGCGGCGGCCTGGGCGTGCCCGATGTTGGATTTGAGCGAGCCCAGCCACAGCGGTTCGCCGGCCAGGCGATCCTGTCCGTAGGTCGCCAAGATCGCCTGAGCCTCTACGGGATCGCCCAACGGCGTCCCGGTCCCGTGGGCTTCGACGGCGTCGACATCGGAGGGGGACAGTCCCGCACTGCCGAGGGCCTGCCGGATCACCTGTTCCTGAGAGGGGCCATGTGGTGCGGTGAGTCCGTTGCTGGATCCGTCTTGATTGACCGCGCTGCCGCGCAGGACCGCGAGGACGCGATGTCCGTTGCGGCGCGCATCGGACATCCGCTCCAACACGAGTAGACCCGCGCCCTCGGCCCAGCCGGTGCCGTCCGCGGCCGCCGAGAACGCCTTGCACCGCCCATCGACGGAAAGCGCCCGCTGCCGGGAGAACTCCACGAAGGTGGTGGGAGCGGCCATCACGGTCGCCCCACCCGCCAGGGCGAGGGTACATTCACCCGCCCGCAGCGCCTGCGCGGCCAAATGCAGCGCCACCAGCGACGACGAGCACGCGGTGTCCACCGATACCGCCGGCCCTTTCAGACCCAGGCAATAGGCCACCCGACCGGACGCGACACTCGGAGCGCTGCCGATGAACAGGTATCCCTCCAGGGCACCGGGATTCCCGAGTGCTCGCGTCGCGTAATCGCTGTACATGACGCCGGTGAACACACCGGTGTCGCTACCGCGCATCGAGGTCGGCGGAATTCCCGCGTGTTCCAGTGCCTCCCAAGCCACTTCGAGGAGCAAGCGCTGCTGCGGATCGGTCGCCAGGGCTTCCCTCGGCGACATCCCGAAGAAGTTGGCGTCGAAGTCCGCGGCGTTGTCGAGGAATCCCCCACATCGCGTGGAGCTGCGCTCCGACGCCTCGGGATCAGGGTCGTACAGACCATCGACATCCCAGCCACGGTCACGGGGGAACTCCGTCACCGCGTCGACACCCTCGGTGACGAGCCTCCACAAATCCTCCGGCGAGGCAACGCCTCCCGGATAACGGCAGCTCATGCCGACGATCACGATCGGATCGTCGTCGTGGCGGGTCACCGGTGACACCGCCGTCGGAGCCGGTGCCGTACCGAATAGTTGGCCGGTCAGAAAGGTGGCGAGTTCCTCGGGTGTCGGATGGTCGAACACGAGGGTGGGCGGCAGCCGAAGCCCGGTGGCCACGGCGAGCGCATTGCGCAGTTCCACCGCTGTCAACGAGTCGAATCCCAGGTCGCGGAACGCGCGATCCGGATCGATCCCGATCTCGTCGTCATAACCCAGCACCGTGGCGGCTTGGGCCTGAACGAGACGCCGCATCTCAGCGGTCCGGTCCCGTTCGGCCACACTGTGCCACCGATCTCGAACCGTGTCGGTCGCCGGAGTCGGTGCGGACGAATGACGTCGGCCCACGGGAGAGTTGAGTCGCGCGGCCGAGATATGTGCCGGAAGAACGTGTGCGTGCCCGAGCTCCAAGGCCCTATCGAACAGCCGCACGCCCGCTTCCGCCGAGATCGGCCGCAGACCGCGCGCCGCCAGCCTGCGGCGGTCGGTCTCGGTCAGCGCGGCCGTCATGCCCGCGACGTCCTCCCACGGACCCCACCCCAGCGAGACCGCCGCCAGCCCCTGCTCGCGCCGATGCCGAGCGAGCCCGTCGAGAACCGCGTTCGCCGCGGCATAACCGGCCTGACCGGCGGTACCCAAGCTGGCCGCCACCGAGGAGAACAGCACGAAAGCCGACAGTTCCAGGTCTTTGGTCAGTTCATGGAGGTGCCAGGCGGAATCCACCTTCGCTGCCAGTACCGGCTCCGCGGCGTCCATGGTCAGCGCGGTGAACACGGCGTCGTCGAGCACGCCCGCGGCATGCACGACAGCCCGCAACGGTGCCCGCGGCGGGACTTCCGCCAGCACCGACGCCACCGCGTCTCGGTCGGCCAGGTCGGCTGCCAGCACGCTGACCGACGCGCCCGACCCGCGAAGCTCCGTGACCAGTTCGCTCGCACCAGGGGCATGACCACCACGTCGGCTCACCAGCAACACACTGCGTACACCGTGCGCAGTCACCAGATGCCGGGCGAGCACGGCGCCCAGCGCACCGGTACCGCCGGTGATCAGGACCGTCCCCTCCGGACCGAACGCCTCGGCATCCGAATGCGATGTCGGGGCAGGGGCGAGTCGCGGCGCGGACATGCGACTCTCCCGGATCACGACCTCGGACTCGCCGGTGGCGAGCACAGTGGCCAGCAGGTCTTCGACCCCGTCCGGATCATCGGTGTCCACGAGGACGATCCGGCCCGGATTCTCGGTCTGGGCGGAGCGCAGCATTCCCGATACCGCCGCGCCCGCCAGATCATGGCCGTCGAGGGCCCGGTCGGTGACCACCACGATCGGTGCGTCCCCCGGTGCGGCCAGATGGGATTGCACCGTGTCCAGCACCGAGCGGACGAGTCGGCGAACCGTCGCGGGGGCGTCACCCGCACTACCGCCGAAGGCGTTGAGTACCACCGCATTACCGGCACTGTGCGCCGGGCGGACGGCGGGCAGCCGCACCCGGTCGATGACGAACAGCGAGTCCTCAGCGAGTCCCGAGGCAGGCTGCGCCCGCAGGGTGACATGGGCCGAGAACACCTGTTGGCCACCCTCGGCTTCGCTGACCGTCACGGCGAAGCGATCCGGGGCAATCGCGACGATGCGCGCTTGCAGGTGCCTGCTCGTGGTCGGACGGATCTGCACCTGCGCCCAGGCAAACGGGATTTTCGGCTGTCCTTGACTGTCCCCCAACGCCTCCGGTCCCACTGCGTGGAGCACGGCATCGAGAATTGCGGGATGTACCAGGAAACCGGACCGAGTGGATAGATCCTCCGGCAGCGCTACCGCCGCGACGACTTCCGCACCGTGCTGCCACACCGCACGCAGCCCTTGGAAGGTCGGCCCGTACTCCAGGCCGACCTGCGCGAGTTCGTCATACCGATGCGTGAGATCCACTGGCACGGCGTCGACGGACGGCAGCACCTCCGGGTGGGTGACCGCCTCGGTCGCCGAGCCGAGCAGACCGGTGACATGCAGTTGCCACGGTTCACCCGCTACCCGCGCGTGCAGGGCGAATGATCGCTCCCCCACCTCGGTGAGGGCGCCCACCAACGCCTGCAGTTCCACCACCGTCGTCTCGGGAACCGCCAGCGGTTGCCGCAGCGTCAGCTCGGCCACCACCGGACAGCCGACGCGATCGCCGACCCACGCGGCCATCTCCGCCAGTGCCGTGCCGGGCAGAACAGGCCGGTCCCACACCCGGTGGTCGAGCATCCAGGAATCTCGCCGCGCCGACAGTCTCCCGCGGAAGAGGACGCCCCCACTGTCCGCCACAGCGATGACGTCTTCGAGGAACGGGTGCTCGAGCCGGTCCGAGCCCGGACGGCCGGACGCGACCAGCCAGTGGCGGCGGTGCTGGAACGCATACGTCGGCAGCTCGATCGGGCCGGCGTCGGTGCCCGCGAAGACTTTTTCCCAGTCCGGACCACTACCGTTCAGGTGGAGACGGCCCATGGCGGTGAGCAGGGCGGCATCCTCGGGGCGGTCGTGCCGCACGGTCGCCGTGACGAGCCATTCTTCGTCCGGCAACCGGCTGCTCTCCATCATTCTGGTGAGCGTCGCATCCGGACCCAGCTCCACGAAGCCGGTGACGCCGCGCTCGGCCAGGGTCCGAATCGCGTCGTGGAACCGCACCGGCTCGCAAGCGTTCCGAACCCAGTATTCCGGCGTGCCGAGCCGATCATCGTCGAGAGCATGGCCGGTGAGGGTGGAGACGACCGGGATTCGCCCGGCGCTCGACCGGAGGCCGTGCAGCGCGGTAGCCAGCTCGTGGGCGATCGGCTCCATCAACGAGGAATGCGAGGCATAGTTCACGCGCAACCACGCGGTGTTGCGACCTTGCGCGGCGAAGTGATCGACGATCCGGGCCACCGCGGGCTCGGATCCCGAAATCACCACGGAGCGTGGACCATTGACCGCCGCGAGCGATGCTCCGGCGGTCAGCAACGGCAGCACCTCGTGCTCGGCGGCCGCCACGGCCGCCATCCTGCCGCCCGGCGGCAGCCCCTGCATCACCCGGCCGCGAGCCGCGACCAGTGCGCACGCATCGCGCAGGGACAGGACATCGGCGACGTGGGCGGCGGCGATTTCACCGCTCGAATGGCCGACCACGAAATCCGGTCGCAATCCCCAAGATTCGACGAGCCGGAACAAGGCGACCTGGAGGGCGAACACCGCGGGTTGGGTCCACTGAGTATCGTCGAGCAGCTCGGCCTCCGGCGACTCCGGCGCGGCGAACATGATCTCGCGCAGCGGACGATCCAGGTGGTGCCGAAGTTCGTCGCATACCTCGGTCAAGGCGGTGTCGAACACGGGAAACCGTTCGCACAGTTCCCGTCCCATACCGGGGCGCTGGCCACCCTGTCCGGTGAACACGAACGCCGTCCGGCCCGTGGACCGCTGCGCGCGGACCACGTCGGACGCCCAGGTGTCGCCCGCCACCGCTTCCAGGCTGTGCAGCAGGCCTTCGCGATTCGACACCGTCACCAGTGCCCCGTGCTGGAACACCGAGCGCCCGGTGAGCGAGGTGTAGGACACGTCGACCGGTCGCAGTTCGGGATGAGACTCCAGGTGTTTCCGGAGTCGGAAAGCCTGATCCCGCAGGGCCTGCGGCGTTCGGCCGGAGATCGCGACAGGAACGACGGGCAGTTCCTGCGCGGTGTCGTCGCGCTCGTCGAGGGGGGGTGCTTCCTCCACGATGACGTGTGCATTGGTACCGCTGATGCCGAATGCGGAGATGCCCGCGCGACGCGGCACGTCATTCGACGGCCACTCCTGTGCGGTGGTGAGAAGTCGTACACCGCCGGAAGACCAATCCACGTGTGGTGAGGGCGCGTTCACATGCAGGGTCCGGGGCAGGATGCCGTGCCTCAGTGCCATCACCATCTTGATGACACCGGCGACCCCCGCGGCCGCCTGCGTGTGTCCGATATTGGACTTCAGCGAACCCAGCCACAGTGGGTTCGTCGCGTCACGGTCATGGCCGTATGTCGCGAGGACGGCATCGGCCTCGATCGGGTCACCGAGCCGGGTGCCGGTGCCGTGCGCCTCCACCACATCCACATCGCCGGCCGTCAGGTCGGCATTCGCCAAGGCATCACGAATTACTCGCTGCTGGGACGATCCGTTCGGTGCGGTCAGGCCGTTGCTGGCCCCGTCCTGATTTATCGCGGTACCCCGCACCACAGCCAGCACCTGGTGGCCGTGCTCTCGTGCCGCGGACAACCGCTCCAGCACCAGGACGCCGACGCCCTCGGCCCATCCGGTGCCGTCCGCCGCGGCGGAGAACGCTTTGCACCTGCCGTCGGCCGAAAGCCCGCCCGCTCTGGCGAACTCGACGAACATACCCGGCGTGGCCATGATGGAAACTCCGCCGGCCAAAGCCAGCGACGACTCCCCCGATCGCAGGGCCTGCACGGCGAGATGCAGTGCGACCAACGACGACGAGCATGCCGTATCCACGGTTACCGCAGGGCCTTCGAGGCCGAGCGCATACGCCAGGCGCCCGGAGATAACGCTGGACGCGCTCCCGGTCAACGCGTGTCCCCCCAGGCTTTCCGGCACGTCCGCCAGGCGCGGGAGATAGTCCGGGGCCATCGCTCCGACGAACACCGCGGTGCGGCTTCCACGCAGTACGACCGGATCGATGCCTGCTCGTTCCAATGCCTCCCACGCTGTTTCCAGCACCAGTCGCTGCTGGGGATCGGTGGCCAGCGCTTCCCGAGCGCTCATGCCGAAGAACTCGGCGTCGAAATCGCCTTGGCCGGTGAGGAAGCCGCCGAACTGTGGTACCGAGTCAGCTACCTCCCAGCCCCGATCCTCCGGAAACCCGGTAATCGCATCGGAGCCATCGACCACCAACCGCCACAACTCATCCGGTTCGGACACTCCGCCCGGTAGTCGGCACGCCATGCCCACGATGACGATCGGATCGGAATCGGAGACCTGCACGGAGGTGCGCCGGCGTCCAGCAGACCCATCGCGCAAGTGCCGCACCACGGCGGTGATGGTGGGATAGCTGAACGGCAGACTTGTCGGCAATGGCAGGCCGGTCGACCGTTTGAGCCGTCGCACCAAGTCGACAGCACGTGCCGAGTCGAATCCGAGGTCGCGGAAGGTCCGGTCGGGATCCACCAGTGCGGCATCGCCGTGTCCGAGCACGACCGCCGCCTGTGCGCGCACCAACTCCAGCAGCGCACTGCCCGCGTCCTCGCGCCGCACATCGCCCAGCTCGAGCGGATCGACCGGCGCATCAAGATTTTGGTCGACCTGGTCGTCATCGAACCAGTACCGTTGTCGCTGGAACGGGTAGGTGGGCAAGTCGACCACACGGGCACCGGCACCATCGAAGACAGCCCGCCAGTCCACCGTCACCCCGTACGCGAAGAGCTCGCCCATCGCCAGCAGGAACCGCCGGAACTCGTCCTCGCCCCGGCGCAACGTCCCCTGTACGACCGCCTCCGGCACCGTCTCCTGCACCGGCATCGTCAATACCGGGTGCGGACCGACCTCCACGAAAACCCGATGGCCTGCGGCAGCCAATGCCCGGACCGCGTCCTCGAGACGTACCGGCTCCCGCAGATTCCGATACCAGTACTCGGCATCCATCGACGTGGGGTCCAGCCGACCGCCGGTCACCGCGGAGTAGAAGGCGATGTCACTCGGATGCGTCACGACATCGCGCCCCGCCGCCAGCACCGCCTCCCGAATCGCCTCCACCTGAGGCGAATGCGACGCGTAGTCGACCGGGATCACCCGCGCGCGAATCCCACGGGCCGCGCAGTCCGCGACATAGCCGTGCACATCGGCAACCGCGCCCGACACCACGACGCTGTCGGGGCCGTTGAGTGCCGCGACGGTGACACCCGGGTAGCCGACCTCATCGGCGGCCACGGCGATCGATGCCATCGCGCCATGACCCGACAGCCGATCGGCAATCGCGCGACTGCGGAATACGCTCAGCCGCAACGCGTCCGGAAGCTCCAGAATGCCCGCCGCGCACGCCGCCGCGATCTCACCTTGCGAATGACCCACCACCGCGGCCGGAACCACACCCACCGAGCGCCACAATTGCGCCAACGACACCATCACCGCGCACAACGCCGGTTGCAGGACATCCACACGCCGCAATGCCTGCTCATCACCGAGCACATCACGCAGCGACCAATCCACCAATCCCCCCAACAGACGCGCACACTCGTCCATCCGCGCCCCGAAAACGGGCGACGACTCCCACAACCCCCGAGCCATCCCCACCCATTGCGAACCCTGCCCAGGGAACACCCACACCACACCGGAACCGGAAACGATCTCGCCCTCGACCACATTGGCCGCACCACCGCCGGCAGCCAACGCACGCAGACCGGCACACAGCTCACCCCGATCCGATGCCACCACCACCCCACGGTGCGCGAAGTGCGTGCGCCGAAGCGCGGTCGAAGCGCCGATGTCCACCGGCACAGCAGCGGGCTCGGCCATGACGAAGTCCAGCAGCCGTGCGGCCTGAGCACGCACTGCCTCGGCGGTTCGCCCCGACACCGGCACCGCCACCGCGGTAGTGCCTTCTTGTCTTTCGGCGGATCGGCCTTGTCTTTCGGTGGATCGGCCCGGATCGGGCGGTGCGGCCACCACGAGGTGACAGTTCGTGCCACCGACGCCGAAGGACGAGACACCCGCCAGCGCCCGGCCCGCGGCGGGCCACGCACGCACATTGTCGTTGAGGCGCAGCCGCCCGGCCGCGAAGGGAATGTTCGGGTTGGGCTCGCGGTAGTGCAGGCTCGGCGGAAGCGATCCGTGCCGGATCGCGAGCGCGGCCTTGACCAGCCCGGCGATACCGGCCGCGCTTTCGAGATGACCGATGTTCGTCTTGACCGATCCGACCAGCAGCGGGTTCGCGTCGTCACGACCGGGCGCGAACACCGAAGCCAGTGCCCCCGCCTCGATCGGATCCCCCACCACCGTCCCGGTCCCGTGCAATTCGACATAGTGCACGTCCGCCGGATCGACACCAGCGTCGGCGTACGCACGACGGAGCAATTCCGTCTGCGCCTCGACAGTCGGTGTGGTCAGGCTGTCGCCGCCGGAATCGTGATTCACGGCGCCACCGAGAATCACGCAGTAGACGGGGTCGCCCTCGGCCATGGCGTCGGCGAGCCGCTTGAGCACGACCATGGCACCGCCCTCGCCTCGGACGAAACCATTGGCTCGCGAGTCGAAGACATGGCACCGACCATCCGGCGAAAGCACCCCGGCACGAGCGAGCGCGAGGCCACCGTCGACCGCGAGATTCAGGTGCACACCGCCCGCCAGCGCCAGATCGGACCGACCGGAGCACAAGCTCTCGACGGCCGACTGCACCGCGACCAGCGACGACGATTGCGCTGTATCCACCGTGACACTGGGACCGCCCAGACCCAGCGCACGTGACACCCGATTGGCGATCGAGCTGCGGCTCAAACCGGCCAGCGTGTGCTCGGAAACCGCCTCGGGACCGCCGTCGTGCACAAGTGCCGCATAGTCATCGCCGGCAGCGCCGATGTAGACGGCGACCCTTTCAGCACTCAGCCGGTCCTCGACTATGCCGGCGTCTTCGATTGCCTCCCAACTCAATTCGAGGGCCAGACGCTGACGGGGATCAGCCGCCGCGGCCTCCGGACGCGACATCGCGAAGAACTCGGCATCGAAACGGTCCACTTCGGGAAGGAAGCCTCCGCGGCGCAGCACAGCCGCCTCGGGAATCTCGTCGAGGCGCCACCGCCCAGCGGGCACCTCGGAGGTCGCGTCCACTCCGTCCCGCAGCACCTGCCAAAAGCTACGGGGGTCGGCGGCACCGGGGAACCGGCAGGAAAGACCCACGATCGCGATCGGCTGGTGCATAAAAATGTGTCCCCTATCCAAGTCGAGCGACGCTGGGCTGCGATAACCCACAAACGGTCATGACGGTGCCGGTCGCCGCTACGATCCGGCGCGCTGCCCGTTAACCCAAAACTTGCTGCCACACGGTCGACAGATGACTCTCATACCTGATTTCCCACCCCGAAGCTCCGGCCGAATCGGCGAGCACAACCCGGGAGTCAGCACGGGTGTCCGCGCCGGGCGACGGTCAATCCCCCGAATGCGTGTTGCGACACCCGGCCGGACCACCTGAGCCCACCCGAACAGCTCCCTCAAGATAGAACGCGTTCCACAATCGCGCAAGCAGCTACTGTCGCGAATCGTCCAGCTGTGCACACCTTTCGGAAGGGACGAAACGCTAGACAGTGGAACTTGTTATCGATACAGTTCGGCGTTAAGTATCGGGACGGGGATCAAAGGGGTTGTCGGGGCGGGGATTCGGACGCGCTCGTCGTCGGTTGACCGGTTTCCGGCGGCGATCACCAACTGAGCAACGGCGAGCAGCCTTACTTGGACCAGTTCGGAAAACACTCCGCTACTTCGGCTGTCGACTGAATCAGAGGCTTGGTGGCGAGCCGGGCACTCCCCGTCGATGGACTACGCATGCACCGCACGATGATCTGGATTGGGAGGGATGATGAACGGACCTACGAGGCGCGCAGGAATCGTCGGGGGCGGGGTCGGCGGGTTGGCGACTGCCATCGCGCTGCGGCAGGCCGGGTGGCATGTCACGGTGTTCGAGCAGGCGCCGGAATTCGGCCGGGCGGGGGCCGGGATCGTGCTGCCTGTCAACGGCATCGCCGCCCTCGACGCGCTCGGACTCGGGGAGCGGATTCGTGAGCATCAGGTACCCGATCGGTTCGCGCAGATACAGACCGCGGCCGGGCGCACGCTGATGAGCTTTCGATTGAGTGACGCGATGGGCTACCAGGGAATGATCCTGCTCGCGCGATCCGATCTCATCGCACTACTGGTGGATGCCTTGCCCAGCGAGTGCGTTCGCACGGGCGAAGCGGTGCGGGCAGTGCGCGAAAGCGGTGTTGTCGAAACTGATTCCACCACGGCGGAGTTCGATCTGGTGGTCGCGGCCGACGGGGTCAATAGCATAGCGCGGCAACAGTTGTGGCCCGATCTCTCGCTGCGGTACACCGGAGTCACCGCCTGGCGTTGGATCGTCGAGGGCCTGTCGACGGAGTACGCCGGAATGGTGTGGGGTCCGGGCGGTGACGTAGGGATCTACCCCATGCCTGGTGATCGCACCATGGTGTGGGCCGCAGCTCGACCGGGCATCGACGACCTGGACCACTTCGCCGACTGGATCGACCCGGTGCCGGAATTGATCGCCGCCGCCGATCGGATAGTGCGCAATGACGTGGCGTACCTGCCGGTTCCTCGTTCGCTGGTTCGTGGCCGGGTAGCGCTGGTCGGCGACGCGGCGCACGCGCTGGTGCCTTACAACGGCCAGGGCACCTCCGTAGCGTTGGAAGATGCCGTCGCCCTCGCCGCGTGCGCTCCGGACCTGGCGGCCTACACCGCGTCGCGGCGTCCTCGCGCGCAGTACATGAGTCTGCTGGCGCGGTATGGCATGCCCACACCCGCGACGAACAGAGCCGCCGTGATCACCGCCCCGATGGCGGGATTGTTGCCGAACCGGTTCTTGCGGTGGGCCGCGCGCACGGGACGGCGGGCGGCGACGACGTGGACCCCACCGGAAATCCGGTCTCGCGTGTCCTCGCACTGATTCCGAATCTGAAACGGAGCAACCATGAGCACGTCGACGGACACTGCCGTCGATCACGAGATTCTCATTGTCGGCGCGGGTTTTTCGGGGATGGGCACGGCGATCGAACTCGATCGGGCCGGCGTGCGCGACTACCAGATCCTCGACGCGGGCGACGGTCTCGGCGGAACGTGGCGGTGCAACACCTACCCCGGTGTCGCGGTCGACTTCCCGGTCTTCAGCTATCAGTTCTCCTTCGAGCAGCGATCGGACTGGTCCCGCGTCTACGCCCCCGGCTCGGAGGTACAGCAGTACGCGGAGCATTGCGCCGACAAGTACGGCCTTCGTTCACGGATGCGGTTCGATACCAGGATCGACAGAATCGACTTCGAGGACCACGCGAATCGATGGCGGGTGACGACTGCCGCGGGCGACACGATGACCGCCAGGTTCGTCGTCAACGCGACCGGCAGCTTTCCCGAACCGAACATCCCGAAGTTCAACGGGATCGAGAACTTCGCGGGACGGGTCCTGCACACCGCGCGGTGGGACCCCGCGGTGGACCTGACCGGCAAGCGGGTCGGGATCGTCGGCACCGGAGCGTCCGGCGTACAGCTCGCCGGTGCCGTCGCGGCCGAGGTGGCGCAGTTGACCGTGTTCCAGCGGACTCCGGTCTGGGTGGTGCCGAAATACGACGCGCCGCTGTCCGCGCGGCTGCACTGGGTGTTCGAGCATGTTCCATTGCTGAAGCCCGCGATCCGGGCGTTGAGCCAGGCTTATATCGAGACGGTCGTGCTGTTGCCCGCCCAGTATCACAAGCTGTTCCCGTTGACCAAGCTCGCCGCAGTCGCCCTGCGGCGTGAGCTGGCCGCGCAGGTGCACGATCCAGCGGTCCGGGACAAGCTCACGCCGCGTTATGCGCTCGGCTGCAAACCGCCGGCCTATTCCAACGCGTACCTGTCCATGTTCAACCGCGAGAACGTGTACCTGGAAACCGATCCCGTCGACAAGGTGACCACGGACGGCGTCCGCACGGCTGAGGGCGTCGAGCATGAGCTGGACGTGTTGGTTCTCGCGACCGGGTTCAAAATGCCATTCACATCCGGCGTGCCCTTCCAATGCGTCGGATCCGACGGGATCGATCTGCACGAATATTGGTCTCGGGAACGGACGCAGGCGTATCAGGGGGTGAGCGTGCCCGGTTTCCCCAACTATTTCTCGGTGTCCGGCCCGTACTCCTACAACGGTTCGTCCTACTTCAACCTGATCGAAGCCGGCGCCAAGCACATCGCCCGCTGCCTCGGCCATGCCCGGCGGACCGGAGCGACGCGGGTGGAGGTCACGAAGCAGGCCAACACGAAGTACTTCGAGGAAATGCTGCGCCGCCGGTGGCGGCAGGTGTTCTGGCAGGACACCTGCGGCCTCGCCAACGCCTACTACGTCGACGTGAACGGCGACGTCCCGCTGCGACCGACGCTCAGCCTCGAAACGGCTTGGCGCAGCGCCCGATTCCCGCTGAGTGACTACCGTTTCGAGACCACGCCCGCGAGTGAAACAGTCAAACAACATACACAGGCTTGAAGGGGAAAGATGACGGTCATGGAATTTCGTGATTCCGAGAGTTCGGCCCGCCGTAGGGTGCGGTGGGTTCGAGAATGGGGGTGGCTCGCATCCTTGCTTTTCGTACCCAAAATTCCCAACCGATTCAGTCTGGTGTACGACAGAGTCATCACCGCACACAACTCGCTGGGCGAGGAGTCGCTATTCATCAACCTGGGGTACTGGAAGGACAGTCCCCAAACTTTGGATGAAGCGGGCGCGGCGCTGGCCCGGCTGGTAGCGACCGAAGCGCGCCTCGGGTCCGACGACGTAGTAGTGGACGTCGGCTGCGGACTGGGCGACCAAGATTTTCTCTGGGTGAAAGAATTCGGCCCCAAACGAATTACCGGTGTAAATATCTCCGCGAAACAGATCCAGGTCTCGACCGCACGGGCCGCCGCGCTAGGGCTGAGCGACGTCGTCGAGTATGTGCACGGGTCCGCGAACGACCTACCTCAGCCGGATGCGTCCGCAACCAAAGTGACCGCACTCGAATCAGCGCTTCACTTTCCGTCGCGTCCACGATTCTTCGAGGAAGCATTCCGAGTCCTGGCACCCGGCGGCCGATTGGTGACTGCCGACGTCGTGCCACTCGCGAACAAGTATGTTCCGAGCGAGGTCAGGCGGTCGCGTCTCAAGCGACTTGTCGTGCACGGCATATTCACGACTGCCCGCAAGAACAATACCGATGCGGAGGAATACCGCCAGGCGCTCCTGGCAGCCGGCTTCGAGAATGTCCGGGTCTACTCCATCCGCGATCACGTCTACCCGCAATATGCCGAGTTCGTCAGCCGTAAGCGCGACCAGCCGCAAATTCGGAAAATCAATCCGTTGGTTCGGGGCTTCTTCGGCCACAAAGGCGCCGCGTTCTGGGCCCCTTGGCTGGACTATATCGTCGCAGTTGCCGACAAGGCGCCTGCCGGAGATCGTCTCTGAGGAACACCACGCCGACAACCGGCGCATCCCCATGACCCGGGCACGGTGCTGGACGTCCGGCTCGGTCGAGGGGATGCTCGCCGAGGCGAACGTGGCCACCGGAAAGCGCAGGTCGGCGGCGTGTTACAAACCAGGACGCTCCGCCCGACGTAGGATCGGGCAATGCGGTCCATTTGGAAGGGCTCCATCGCGTTCGGATTGGTCAATGTCCCCGTGAAGGTGTACACCGCCACGGAGGACCACGACATCAAGTTCCACCAGGTCCACGCCGCCGACGGGGGGCGCATTCGGTACGAGCGGCTGTGCACCGTGGACGGGCAGCCGGTGCAGTATTCCGATATCGATCGGGCCTATGAATCGCCCGACGGTGATCGGGTGATTCTCACCGATGAGGACTTCGCGAAACTGCCCGCCGCGGAGAAGCACGAGATTCCAGTCCTGCAGTTCGTGCCCTCGGAACAGATCGATCCGATTCTGCTCGACAAGAGCTATTATCTGGAACCCGATTCCACCACGCCCAAAGCCTATGTGCTGCTGGCCAAGACCCTGGAACGGGTGGACCGGGTGGCGCTGGTGCATTTCACGCTGCGGCAGAAGACCCGGCTGGCCGCGCTGCGGGTGCGCGACGGGGTGATGGTGCTGCAGACCCTGCTGTGGCCCGACGAGGTGCGGTCGGTCGCCTTCGACAAGCTCGACGGCGTTCCCGAACCCAAGGCGCAGGAATTGAAGATGGCCGAGACCCTGGTCGACACCCTGTCCGACGACTTCGATCCCAGCCTCTACGTGGACGAATACCAGATCGAGCTGAAGAAGCTGCTCGACGAGGCGATCGCCAGCGGGTCCAGCAAGGTCACCCGGGCGCCGGAAGCGGCCGCCCCGGAGATGGACGCCGAGGTGGTCGATCTGGTCGCCGCCCTGCAGCGCAGTCTCGAGGCGTCCGGGCGCAAGACCACCGGATCGGCCCCGGCCGCCAAGGCCGCGCCCGCCAAGAAGGCCGCCGAGAAGAAGCCCGCCAAGAAGGCCGCGAAGAAGGCTCCGGCCAAGCAGACCCGCAAGGGTGCCTGACCCGCCAGCACCCGCCTGGCAAACTAGCGGCATGGATTCCGACATATCCATCCACCCGGACATCGCCATCGTGCCCATGGGGCTCGGACACCTGCGGCAGGTCATCGACCTCGGCTACCAGGTGTTCGACACCCAGGCCAAGCCCTACACGTCGTGGTCGCTGACCTCGGTCGCCGAGCACCTCGACAGCGCGGGCAAATCCTGTTGGGTGGCGGTGGATTCGGATCAGGTGGTCGGATTCGTGCTGGCCTCCATGGAATTCGAGCTCCGCGAGGACTGGGCGTACCTGGAGTGGATCGCCGTCTCCCCCGAGGTGCAGGGGCGCGGCGTCGCCAGCAAACTCATGACCGCCTGCTGCGACCTGCTGTTCCGCCACGGCGCGGCCCGCATCGTCACCGACGTCGAGAACCACAACACCGCCTCCGCGGCCATGATGCGCCGCAACGGATTCTCCGAAGGCACCACCGTGACCCTGTTCGTGCGCCCCAACCCCGACGACACCGTCGCCGGCGAGGACGAACAGGTCACCCTCGGCCCCGGCACCAAACGCGACCTCATCCGCCGCGGCCGCATCACCGGCGACGGACGCCACGGGCGGCTCCCCCGCTAGTTTGTCGGACCCTCCCGCTACGGTCGCCGTCATGACCGCCCCCGATCCCACCATGACCGCCATCAACGACGCCGTGACCCTTGGCCGCCAAGGCGATCCGGTGACGGCTCGCGCACACCTGACCGCGTTATGGGACGAGATCGGCGCGGGCGGCGACCCCCTGCACCGCGTATCCCTGGCGCACTTCCTCGCCGACCTGCAGGACCATGCGGCCGACGCCCTCACCTGGGACATCCGCGCCCTGGACGCCGCCGACACCCTCACCGACGAACGCGCTCAGGCCCACCACGCGGGCCTGAGCGTGCGCGGCTTCTACCCCTCACTCCACCTCAACCTCGCCGACAACTACCGCCGCCTCGGCGCTTTCGACACCGCCCGGCGGCACCTGACCGCCGCCCACGCCCGCCTGGACGCCCTCGACGAGGACGGCTACGGCCTCGGCGTGCGCGCCGGACTCGCCAATGTCGAAGCGGCACTGGCCGAACAGTCCACCGCCCCGCTGCCGACGCACCCGGCCCCGTAGCACCGCGTGCGCGGACCCAGGTGAGCGAGGCACGTACGCGAGAGGCACGGCGCTCACACGCGCGCTGGCCGGCGTCAGAAAATCATGGCCTGAGCCGCATTGCTGCACCCCAATGACCGATATACGCTGGCGGCGATCATCAGCCAGCGAAGGGAACGCGTCGATGCCGGATCCGCTACCGAATGCCGTTGCGCTGCAACCGGATCCACGGGGACGACGCTTGTTCGCGAGTACCGCTGCGCTACTGGCGATGACGGCCGTGGTGAGCGGGCCGGTCGGGATGGGCGGCCGGGCTGCCGCCGAAACACCCTTCGCGGGGGCGGTTTCCTGCACGCCCACCGAGGCGCGGGTGGCGCTCCCCACCCGAGCTCCGCTGCTCGACTGGTCGGAGAACCTCACGTTCGACGAAGCGACCGGGAGCTTCTGGGTCTCGCGCGCGCAGCGCGACGTGGTGGAGAAGTACGACGGGGACGCCCGCCTGGTCGCCAGTGTGCCGGTGCGGGGTCCGGGTGCGGTCCGGCGCGGCCCGGACGGGCTGATGTACGCGACCTTCGGCAATTCACCGCTGTCCGCACTGTCGGGCGGCAGCGGGGTGGTGCGGTTCGATCCGGCCGCCGCCGAACCGAAGCCCGAGGTGTTCGTGTCCGGGCTCGGACAAGCCAATGGCGCGGCCTTCGACGCCGACGGCACCCTGTACGTGGCCGATACCTCAGCGAACACCGTGCTACGGATCCGGCCCGACGGCAGCATCGACGCCGACTGGACCGCCCGCGGTCACGCGGCGCTGGCGGCCCTCGGCCTCGGCGCCGACGGCATCGTCGCCGCGGACGGCGTCCTCTACGTGACGCTGCTGGAGAGCCCGACCGCGCGGGTCGTCGCCCTGCCGATCGACGATCCCGCGCGGGCGACGGTGGCCGTGGATCTGGCGCCCGCTCCCCTGTCCGGCCCCGTGCTTCCCGACGACCTCGCGATCGTCGACGGGCTGCTCTACATCGCCACCGGAAGCGGGCAACTGGTGCTCGCAGATCCGGTCGCGCACACCAGTTGCACCCTGCTGTCGGGTCAGCCGCTCACCTCGGTGGCCGTCGCCCCGGCCCCCGCGCGCACGCTCGTGCTCGGCACCGAGGGCGGAGACGTCCTGAAGGCGCATTACTGACTCGGTCAATTATCCTGTGCCGCATGGGCTCTGCCCTCGTGGAAGAACTCCATGAGGCTCTGCACCGTCGCCACTTCGGTGCGGGGCCGGATGGCGCCGAACGGCGCGTTCCAGAACTCGCCGCGGCGGCGGGTCCACGGGCCGACATAGGCGTAGGGCACCGGGTTGTCCCAGTCCCCCGGGGAGACACCGTAATTCACCTCGTCGACGGCCACCGACAGGTCGAAATGCTCGGGCCACAGCACCGGCTGCTGTTCGGCGGCGAAACGGCGTAATGCGGTGTCCCCCACCGCGAACCAGTCGTGCACGGCGGTGGCGGCCTCGGAGTCGACCTTGAACGGCTCGTCCGGATCCATCCGGGTGCCGTCGGAGTAGAGCCCGTCGGGCGGGCCGTCGGCTTCGAATCCGGCGGTCGCGGCGAGGTCACTGTAGGTGCCGTGCAGGCGGATCCGGCCCTGCGGCCACACCAGATCGGTGCCCGTCACCGACACCGGCCACTTCATGCCGGCGAAGCCGCCCAGCACGATGCGCATGCGGATGCTGCCGAACCGGCGGTACTGCGGACCGGCGATCAGCAGTTCGGCCGCGGCGTGCAACGCGAACCGGGTGTCCTCGTAGGTGATGTCGTCCACGGGGAAATCATCGCCGCCGAGCCCGGCGTGTTGCTGGAAAATGGACTCCCGCAAACAAAACAGCGCCACACCGGACGAATCCGGTGTGGCGCATGGACGTTTCGCCGACCGTCAGCTCGCGTTGTCGGTGCAGGCCGAGAGAATGACCTTGGCCTGACGCGGCGAGGACGAGCCGGTGTCCGGGAAACCCGGCGCACTCTTGCCGAGCACATTGATGGCGGCCGACTCGGCCTCCACCTTGGACGGCGCCCACGCCCAGCCGAAGCGGGTGTCGGCGCCCTGGGCGACCGCACCACAGGCGTTGGCGAAGTGCACGACGACGGCACAGTCGCCGCCACCACACTGGCTGACCGCGGAGGAGTCCGCGGCGTCCCAGTTGCCGTAGTTCACGGCATACGCGACGTTCCCGGTGCTCTTGGACAGCGCCAGCGCGCCGTACAGGTCACCGGAGGTCGCGATGAAGACCGGCTCGCCGTTCTCCGCCGCGGAGGCGGATCCGGCGGCCACGGTGCCCATCGCGGCCATCGACGTAACGGCGAGGCCGACACCGGCCTTGCGCAGCAACGACATTCGATACTCCCCGGGGATGGAAGGTGATAACGGCGGTCATCATGCCAGACGCTCAGACCCGGCGCATGACCGAGACGACCTTACCCAGTACCTGGGCATTGTCACCATCGATCACCGGGTACGCGGGATTGCGCGGCTCCAGGTAGACATGCCCGTTCGCGCGCTTGTACACCTTGACCGTGGCCTCGCCGTCGATCATGGCGGCCACGATCTCGCCGGTGTGCGCCTCCTGCTGTTTGCGCACCACGACGATGTCTCCGTCGCAGATGGCGGCGTCGACCATGGAATCACCGCGCACCCGCAGACCGAACACGGTGCCGCGGCCCACCAGCTCCCGCGGCAGCGAGAGCACATCGTCGGTGTGCTCCTCCGCCAGGATCGGGGTACCGGCCGCGATATCACCGACGACCGGCACCGGAACCGAGTTCTCGTCCCGCTGCCGCGCGGGCGCGGACGCCCGCAGGAACAGCCGCACGTCCATGGGACGCGTCACCGACTCACTGCGCTTGAGGAACCCGCGCTCCTCCAGCTCCCGCAGATGCCTCGACACGGACGAAGCGGACTTCAGGCCGACCGAGTCCCCGATCTCCCGGGTGCTGGGCGAATACCCGTGCCGCTGCACCCAATCCCGAATGCTGCACAGAATGCGCTGCTGGCGTTCGGGCAACGTGGAGGTGTCGAGATGCTCGAATCCGTCGAAGTCGTCATAGGTCACCGAAGAATCCTACGGCGAGCCGCGGCTCAACCCCCGGCACGACCGGCCGTAACACGCCAGCGCGCTACATTCGGGAAGGCCCGAGCACCGTGTCCCCGGCCGTCGCCGCGCCCTCCTGAACGAGGCGCTGGGGCGCTGAAACGACGATGCGGACCGATCCACCGGGGATCGATCCGCATCGTCTGTGTGTATTGCCGCTACACCGTGAAGCCGAGGGCGCGCAGCTGTTCGCGGCCGTCGTCGGTGATCTTGTCGGGGCCCCACGGGGGCATCCAGACCCAGTTGATCTGCAGGTCCTCGGCGAGGCCGGAGCGGACCAGGGCATTGCGGGACTGGTCCTCGATGACGTCGGTGAGGGGGCAGGCCGGGGAGGTGAGGGTCATGTCGAGTTTGGCGATGCCGTCCTCGAAGGTCATGCCGTACACGAGGCCCAGGTCGACGACATTGATACCGAGTTCGGGGTCGACGACGTCGCGCATCGCCTCCTCCATGTCGTCGAGGTGCTGGAGCTCCTCGGGGGTGAGTTCCTTGGCCTGCTGCTCGGTTTCGCTCATCTCTTACTCCCCGTTGCCCATGGTCTTCTTGGCTTCCTCGGCCGAGGCGATCCGCACCACGGCGTCCTTGAACGCCATCCAGCCCAGCAGCGCGCACTTCACGCGGGCCGGGTACTTCGAGACGCCGGCGAAGGCGATGCCGTCGCCGATCATGTCCTCGTCGCCCTCGAGGGTGCCGCGGCTGGTGATCATCTCGTCGAACGACTCGACCACCTTCAGCGCCTGCTGCACCGGCAGGCCGATGACCTGGTCGGTGAGCACCGAGGTGGACGCCTGGCTGATCGAGCAACCCTGGCCGTCGTAGGACACGTCCTTGACGTCACCGTTGTCGTCGATGTGCACGCGCAGGGTCACCTCGTCACCACAGGTCGGGTTGACGTGGTGCACCTCGGCGCCGAAGGGCTCGCGCAGCCCCCGGTGGTGCGGGTGCTTGTAGTGGTCCAGGATCACTTCCTGGTACATCTGCTCCATGCGCATGGTCTATGCAACTCCGAAGAAGCTCTGGGCCTTCCGCACCGCGGCCACCAGCTGATCGACCTCGTCGATCGTGTTGTACAGCGCGAAGGAGGCGCGGGCGGTGGCGGCGACGCCGAAACGCCGGTGCAGCGGCCACGCGCAGTGGTGACCGACACGGATGGCGACACCCTGGTCGTCGAGGATCTGGCCGACATCGTGGGCGTGGACACCGTCGACCACGAACGACACGGCGCCACCGCGGTTCTCGTTCACGGTCGGACCGATGATGCGCACGCCGTCGATCGCGCCGAGGCCCTCGAGTGCCGCGCCGACGAGCGAATGCTCGTGCGCCGCCACAGCGTCCATGCCCACATTGCCCAGATACTGGACGGCAGCGCCCAATCCGACGACCTGGGAGATCATCTGCGAGCCCGCCTCGAACCGCTGCGGCGGCGGGGCGAAGGTCGAGTGATCCATGAACACGGTCTCGATCATGGAACCGCCGGTGATGAACGGCGGGGTGTCCTCGAGCAGCTCACGCCGCCCGTACAGGATGCCGACGCCCGAGGGACCGAGCATCTTGTGGCCGGAGAAGGCGGCGAAGTCGACGCCCAGCTCCTTGAAGTCCACACCCATGTGCGGCACCGACTGGCAGGCGTCCAGCACCACGATGGCGCCGACTTCCTTTGCCCGGCGCACCAATTCGGCAACATCGGCGACCGCGCCGGTCACATTCGACTGGTGGGTGAACGCGACCACCTTGGTGGCGGGCGACAATTCCAGCGAATCCAGGTCGATGCGGCCGTCCTCGGTGATGCCGTACCACTTCAGCGTCGCCCCCGTGCGGCGCGCGAGCTCCTGCCACGGAACCAGATTCGCGTGATGCTCGAGCTCGGTGATGACGATCTCGTCACCGGGACCCACGTGGTACGGGAAGCGGTCGTCGGAGAAGGCGTAGGCCACCACGTTCAGCGACTCGGTCGCGTTCTTGGTGTACACGATCTCGTCCGCGCCGGCGCCGACGAACGCCGCGATCGCCGCGCGCGCCGCCTCGTAGGCCTCGTTGGCCTCCTCGGCGAGCTGGTGCGCGCTGCGATGCACGGCCGCGTTGTGCTCGAGCAGGAATTCCCGCTCGGCGTCGAGCACCTGCAGCGGACGTTGCGACGTCGCGCCGGAATCCAAGTACGCCAACGGTTTCCCGTCGCGCACGGTCCGGCTCAGGATCGGGAAGTCGGCCCGGATCCTGGCGACGTCGAGAGTCCCCACGGTGCTTGTCATGTTCAGGCTCCTACAGCAGCTGAGGTGAAGCGCACGTAGCCGTTGGCGTCGAGTTCCTCGGCCAGCTCGGGGCCGCCCTCGGCCACGATGCGGCCGCCGACGAACACGTGCACGAAGTCGGGCTGGATGTAGCGCAGGATGCGCGTGTAGTGGGTGATCAGCAGGATGCCGCCGGTCTCCCGCTCCTTGTAACGGTTCACACCCTCGGAAACAATCCGCAGCGCGTCCACGTCCAGGCCGGAGTCGGTCTCGTCGAGCACCGCGATCTTCGGCTTGAGCAGGCTCAGCTGCAGGATCTCCTGACGCTTCTTCTCACCACCGGAGAAGCCCTCGTTCACCGAGCGCTCGCCGAAGGCCGGATCGATCTCCAGCTCGGCCATGCCCTCCTTGACTTCCTTGACCCAGGTGCGCAGCTTGGGGGCCTCGCCGCGAATGGCGGTGGCGGCGGTGCGCAGGAAGTTCGAGACCGAGACGCCCGGCACCTCGACGGGGTACTGCATGGCCAGGAACAGGCCGGCACGAGCGCGCTCGTCGACCGACATCTCCAGCACGTTCTCACCATCCAGGGTGATGGTGCCCTGGGTGACGGTGTACTTGGGGTGCCCGGCGATGGCGTAGGACAGGGTCGACTTGCCGGAGCCGTTGGGGCCCATGATGGCGTGGGTCTCGCCCGACTTGATGGTCAGGTTCACGCCCTTCAGGATCTTGATGGGCTCGGCGTTCTCGTCCGGGCTGGCGACCTCGACGTGCAGGTCCTTGATTTCCAGGGTGGTCATCGAATCGGATTCCTTTGCGGGGATGGGAAGTTGGTGTCAGGCGCCGACGGCGCCATTAAGCTCCGACAGCGGCGAGCTCGGCCTCGATGGCCGCCTCGAGCCGCTCCCGGACCTCGGGGACGGAGATCTTCTGCAGCACCTCGAAGAAGAAGCCGCGCACCACCAGACGGCGGGCGACGTCCTCCGGGATACCGCGCGACCGCAGGTAGAACAGCTGCTCGTCGTCGAAACGGCCGGTGGCCGAGGCGTGTCCGGCCCCGACGATCTCACCGGTCTCGATCTCCAGGTTCGGCACCGAATCGGCGCGCGCACCGTCGGTGAGCACCAGGTTGCGGTTCAGCTCGTAGGTGTCGGTGCCCTCGGCGGCCGCCCGGATCAGCACATCGCCGACCCACACGGTGTGCGCGTCCGGCTTGTCCGAGGTCGGATCACCCTGCAGCGCACCCTTGTACTGCACGTTCGACTTGCAGTTGGGCTGCGAGTGATCCACGAGCAGGCGCTGCTCGAAGAACTGACCGTCATCGGCGAAGTACACGCCCAGCAGTTCGGCGTCGCCGCCCGGGCCCGCGTAGCGGACGGTGCCGGTCAGGCGCACCAGATCGCCACCGAGGGTGACATTGGTGTGGCGCAGCACCGCGTCGCGACCCAGCAGGGCGTGGTGCGCGGTGACGTGCACGGTGTCATCGGCCCAGTCCTGCACCACGATCACGTTCAGCGCGGCGCTGTCGCCGAGGATGAATTCCACGTTCTCCGCGTAGGTTCCGCTGCCGCGCTGGTCGATCACGACCGTGGCGCGCGCGAAGTTGCCCAGGCGGATCTGGGTGTGGCCGAAGGCCACCTTGCCCGCGCCCGGACCGGTGATGGTCACGGTGACCGGTTCGGCCACTTCGGTTTCCGCGCCGACCGACACGACGGTCGCCTGCTCGAAACCGGAGTACGCCTGCGCGGCAACACGATCGGTGGGGGTGCCGCCCTGGCCCAGGCGGGCGTCGGCGCGGTCCACGGTCTCGGCGGTGACGCCGGCGGGGGCGGTCACCTCGACGGTGGCCTGACCGTCACGAACGGCGGTGCCGTCGTGCAGGCCGTTGAGTCGGCGCATCGGGGTGAAACGCCACGCCTCGTCACGACCCGACGGGATTTCGAAGGCGTTCACGTCGAACGACGCGAAAACCTCACCCTTGTTCAGGGCAGGGGTACGAGCCTCAGCGGCCTCGGCAACGTTGTCGACGGCCATCAGCCGACGGCTCCTTCCATCTGCAGTTCGATCAGGCGGTTCAGTTCCAGGGCGTACTCCATCGGGAGCTCCTTGGCGATGGGCTCCACGAAGCCGCGCACCACCATGGCCATCGCCTCGTCCTCGGTCAGACCGCGCGACATCAGGTAGAACAGCTGGTCCTCGGACACCTTCGAGACGGTCGCCTCGTGGCCCATGGTCACGTCGTCCTCGCGGATGTCGACGTAGGGGTAGGTGTCGGAGCGGGAGATGTTGTCCACCAGCAGCGCGTCACACTTCACGGTCGACTTCGAGCCGTACGCGCCCTTGTTCACCTGCACCAGGCCGCGGTACGAAGCACGGCCACCGCCGCGCGCCACCGACTTGGAGATGATGTTCGAGGAGGTGTTCGGCGCCAGGTGCAGCATCTTCGCACCGGTGTCCTGGTGCTGGCCCTCACCGGCGAACGCGATGGAGAGCACCTCGCCCTTGGCGTGCTCACCGGTCATCCACACGGCCGGGTACTTCATGGTGACCTTGGAGCCGATATTGCCGTCGACCCACTCCATGGTCGCGCCCGCCTCGGCCTTGGCGCGCTTGGTCACCAGGTTGTAGACGTTGTTCGACCAGTTCTGGATCGTGGTGTAGCGGCAGCGGCCGCCCTTCTTCACGATGATCTCCACGACCGCCGAGTGCAGCGAGTCCGAGGAGTAGATGGGCGCGGTGCACCCCTCGACGTAGTGGACGTAGGCGTCCTCGTCGACGATGATCAGCGTCCGCTCGAACTGACCCATGTTCTCGGTGTTGATGCGGAAGTACGCCTGCAGCGGGATGTCCACGTGCACGCCCGGCGGCACGTAGATGAACGAGCCACCCGACCACACCGCGGAGTTCAGCGCGGAGAACTTGTTGTCACCCGAGGGGATGACCGAGCCGAAGTACTTCTGGAACAGCTCGGGGTGTTCCTTGAGACCGGTGTCGGTGTCGAGGAAGATGACGCCCTGCTTCTCCAGGTCCTCCCGGATGGAGTGGTAGACGACCTCGGACTCGTACTGGGCGGCGACACCGGCGACGAGACGCTGCTTCTCGGCCTCCGGGATGCCCAGCTTGTCGTAGGTGTTCTTGATGTCCTCGGGCAGCTCTTCCCAGGACGCGGCCTGCTTCTCGCTCGAGCGCACGAAGTACTTGATGTTGTCGAAGTCGATGCCCTCGAGGTTGGAACCCCAGTGCGGCATGGGCTTCTTGTCGAAGATGCGCAGTGCCTTGAGGCGGAAGTCGAGCATCCACTCGGGCTCGCTCTTCTTGGCCGAGATGTCGCGAACGACGTCCTCGGACAGTCCGCGCTTGGCAGCGGCACCGGCGACATCCTTGTCGGCCCAGCCGTACTCGTAGGTACCCAGGGACGCGATGGTCTCTTCCTGGGACAGAGGCGGAACCTGGGCAGCAGCAGATTCGCGGCTCGCCGCGGCGGTCGTCGTCATTCGGCACTCCTTCCGGAGTCATGTGTAGAAGTCGTTGCGGGCTGCACAACGGGGGTCTGGGCGGAACTGTCGGGGGCGGTATCGGGCATAGCGGGCGAAGCAATGAGGGGAACGTGCGTGGTGCACGCGCAGTCACCGTTGGCGATGGTCGCCAGGCGCTGCACATGCGTGCCGAGAATCGCGCGGAAGGCCTCCAGCTCGGCCGCGCACAACTCCGGGAACTCCTCGGCGACGTGCGAGACCGGGCAGTGGTGCTGGCAGATCTGCACGCCCGCGCCGACCTTCCGGGTCGAGGCCGCGAACCCGGCGTCGGTGAACGCTTCCGCGATCTCCTCCGCCTTGGCCTCGGTCTCGGCCGGGGCGTGGACGGCGAGATCGCCGACCCCGGCCACGATGGCCGCCACCCGCTTGCGCGCGAAATCGGCGATGGCCTGATCGCCGCCGATCTCCCGCAACTGCCGCATGGCCGCTCCGGCGAGGTCATCGTAGGCGTGCTGCAGGCGGCCCCGGCCGGTGGCCGTCAGCTGGTACTGCTTGGCGGGACGCCCGCGGCCCTTCTGCTGCCACGGCGCCGACCTGGTCGCCTGCGCCTCACCCGACTCGATGAGCGCGTCCAGATGCCGCCGCACGCCTGCCGGGCTCAGACCCAGCCGCTGGCCGATGGCGGTCGCGGTGATCGGGCCCTCTTCCAACAGCAGCTTGACGACGGCTTCGCGTGTGTGTCCCTCACCCGCCGGCCCGGACACGACAACAGACCGGGCACCGTCGTGCTGGTGCCCGGTTTGTTCCGCATTCCGCAAACCCACGGTTTTCACAACACAAGTGTGACGGAATTCCATTCCTCGATCCAGTAAGGGTCCCCTGACCGGAAATCCGCGACCTGGGAATATGGCGTCAGGTGTGAGCTGGCACACCATATACATCCCGGCAATTCGGAAATCAGGGCCGGTCACGCGGGGTTCTGGACGGTGTGAACAGTGTGCTCGTAGTGGGTGGGACGGGAAATGTCGGCCGCCGGGCGGTCGCGGAACTGACGGCCGCGGGGGTGCGGACCCGGGCCCTGGTCCGGGATCCGGCAGCCGCCGGGCTTCCCGCGGGGGTGGAGGTGGTGCGCGGTGATCTGGCCGAGCCGAGCTCGCTGATGGCGGCCGCGGACGGGGTCGATTCCGTATTGCTCATCTGGCCGTTCCACGGGACCGAGCCGGCCGAGAGCGCGGTGCGGGCGTTGGGCGCGTCAGGTGGGCGGCTGGTGTATCTGTCCTCGACCACCGTGAACGACCAAGGGCCGCAATCGGATCTGATTCCCCTGGTGCACGCGGAGATGGAGGCGGTGGTCGAGGCCCATGCCTCGGAGTGGACGGTGCTGCGCGCTGACACCCTCGCCTCCAATGCGCTGAGCTGGGCGGGACAGATTCGCGCGGGTGCGGTGGTGCGCGGGTTCGAGGTCGCGCCGAGCGCGGTCGTGCACGAAGGCGATGTCGCCGCGGTGGCGGCGCGGCTGCTCACCGAATCCGGCCATGCCGGGCGGAAATACCTCGTGACCGGGCCGCGGGTGGTCGACCGGACCGAGCACGTCGAGGCCATCGGGGCGGCGCTGGGACGGGCGCTGCGATTCGAGGCGCAGCCCCTGGACGAAGCGCGCGAGTCGATGACCGCGGCCGGACTGCCCGCGCATCTGATCGAGGTGCTGTTGTCCATGGCCGAATTCCGGCCGCCCTCCGACCTGGTCACCGACGTGGTCGCCGACCTCACCGGGCGGCCAGCGCGGGATATCCGGGACTGGGCCGTCGAGCACGCGTCGGCATTCCGGTAGCCGACCGGTCACTCGCGGGCGGGCCGGGGAGAAAACGGGGTGCGTGGCCGGAGAAAATTCGGCGGGCGGGCATAAGTTCGACGCTGATCGAATTAGTACTGAGAGGCGGTCGGACCCCGCCCGCCCTTCGCCGAACACCCGATCCACGAAAGCCGGTGCCAGCATGCCCTTCGCCGTATCCATCCTCGACCTGGCGACGGTCGCGCCCGGGCAGACCGCGCGCGACAGCTTCCAGCACAGCGTGGCGCTGGCGCGGGCCGCGGAGAGCAGCGGATATCGGCGGGTCTGGTACGCGGAGCACCACAATATGAAGTCGATCGCGTCGAGTGCGACCAGCGTGCTCATCGGGTACGTGGCCGCGCACACCGACAGCATCCGGCTCGGTGCCGGCGGGGTGATGCTGCCGAACCACTCGCCGCTGGTGATCGCCGAGCAGTTCGGGACGCTCGAATCGCTGTATCCGGGCCGGATCGACCTGGGGCTGGGCCGGGCGCCGGGCAGCGATCAGGAGACCATGCGGGCGCTGCGGCGCAATCCGTCCTCCGCGGACACCTTCCCGCAGGACGTGCTCGAATTGCAGGGGTTCCTCAGCGGCAACAGCCGGATTCCCGGGGTGCAGGCGGTGCCGCGGGCGGAAGGCGTTGTGCCGCTCTACATTCTGGGGTCGTCGTTGTTCGGGGCGCAGCTGGCCGCGCATCTGGGGCTGCCGTACGCGTTCGCCTCGCACTTCGCGCCGGACGCGTTGCATCAGGCGGTCAGTGAGTATCGAGAGCGGTTCCGGCCGTCGGAGCAGTTGGCCGAGCCGTATGTGATGGCGGGCGTGAACGTGTTCGCCGCCGCGGATCGGGACGCGGCCGAGGAGCAGAAGACGATCTCGTATCGAGCGCGCACGCGGGCCTTCATCAAGCGCGGCGCGGCGGGAATGGACTTCTCCGATGAGGAGATCGACGCGTTCCTGGCCTCACCCAATGGCCGTCACCTGGCGGCGATGACCACCTACACCGCGGTGGGCACGCCCGACGACGTGGTCGATTACCTCGACGATTTCGCGGCCGGGATCCAGGCCGACGAACTGATCCTGGCGCACCACGCGCAGGGCATCGAGGATCGGGTGCGGTCGGTGGAGCTCACCGGGGCGGCGGTGGCCGCGCGCGAATCCCTCTCGCCCCGAACCTGATCCGGGGCCAGGCTCAGGGGCGCGGGATATTGCGGAGGTTGGAGCGGGCCATGTCGATCATCCGGCCGACGCCGCCCGCCAGCACGATCTTCCCGGCGGCCAGGGCGAAGCCCTTCACCTGGGCGGCATCGATTCTCGGCGGCAGCGACAGCGCGTTCGGGTCGGTGACGACGTCGACCAGCATCGGCCCGGGTTCGGCGAACGCCTTGGTCAGCGCGGCGCGCACCTGGGCGGGATCGGTGACCCGGATCGACGGCATGCCCACGGCCGCCGCGATATCGGCGTAGTTCACCGGCTCCTGATCGGTGCCGTAGTCGGGCAGGCCGTCGACGAGCATCTCGAGTTTGACCATGCCGAGCGTGGAATTGTTGAACACCACGATCTTCACCGGCAGCCGATGCCGCCAGACGGTCAGCAACTCCCCCATCAGCATGGCCAGCCCGCCGTCACCCGACAGCGAGATCACCTGCCGCCCGGGGAAAGCCGTCTGCGCGCCGATCGCGTGCGGCAGCGCGTTGGC
Organism: Nocardia sp. NPDC004582; assembly: GCF_053602115.1. Lineage (NCBI taxonomy): Bacteria > Bacillati > Actinomycetota > Actinomycetes > Mycobacteriales > Nocardiaceae > Nocardia > Nocardia sp. NPDC004582. Next base: position 100,312 of record NZ_JBSGCY010000005.1, read on the forward strand.
CATGGTGCCGTGCCGCCAGGAGCCGATGATGCGCCGGCGGCCGTTGGGGGTCAGGTAGCGGGCGGCCCAGACATTGCACATCCCGGTGTCGACGGTGAAAACCGCGTCGCCGTCGGCGATTTCGTCGATCAGCGACGCGACGTACTCCGGATGGATGGGCGTGTGGTGGTCGATGTCGTGGGTGTAGGCGTCCACCACGTGCTCGAGGGCGGAGGCGTGGCGGCGCAGCATGTCGTCGAGGAAGGCGCGGCTCGGTTTCTGGTGCAGCAGCGGCAGCACCGCGTCGATGGTCGCGGCCACATCCCCGTGCACGGCGACGTCGACGATCGCGCGGCGGCCGATGCGGGCCGGATCGCGGTCGATCTGGGCGACGCGACCATCCTGCGGCAGGAAGGTGTCGTAGGGGAAATCGGTGCCGAGCAGGATCAGCAGATCCGCTTCGTGGGTGGCCTCGTACGCCGCCCCGTAACCGAGCAGGCCGCTCATGCCGACGTCGTAGGGGTTGTCGAACTGGATCCACTCCTTGCCGCCGAGGGCGTGGCCGATCGGGGCGTGCAGGCGCTCGGCCAGGGCCATGACCCGCGCGTGCGCGCCGCGGACACCCGCGCCCGCGAACAGCGCGACGGTGTCGGCGTCATTGACGGCCTCGGCGAGCCGGTCGACCTGCTCGGCGGGCGGGACCACGGTGGCCGCGGCGGACACCAGATCCGAAGGGCGGCCCCGGTTCTCGGCGTCGGCGCTGAGCACATCGCCCGGTACGACCAGCACCGAGACGCCGCGGCGGCCGAGGGCGGTCTGCATGGCGATGGTGGCCAGGCGCGGCAGCTGCGCGGGAGTGCTCACCATCTCGCAGAAGTGGCTGCACTCCACGAAGAGTCGTTCGGGGTGGGTCTCCTGGAAGAAGCCGGTGCCGATCTCGTGACTGGGGATGTGCGAGGCGATCGCCAGCACCGCGGCGCCATTGCGGTGCGCGTCGTAGAGGCCCTGGATGAGGTGGGTGTTGCCGGGTCCGCAGCTGGCCGCGCAGACGGCGAGGCGACCGGTGAGGACCGATTCCGCGCCCGCGGCGAAAGCGGCGCTCTCCTCGTTGTGGCAGTGCACCCAGTCGATGCCCGCGGTGCGGCGCAGCGCGTCGACGAAGGGATTCAGACTGTCGCCGACCAGGCCGTAGACCCGTTGGACCCCGGCGGCGGCGAGGGCGTCCACCAACTGACTGGCAACCGAGTTCCGGCCCATCATCGCTCCGTTCGCCGTGCCGGGACCGAGCATGATCGAAGGTCACTGTAACCGAATTCGGCCAGTCGAGTAGCTAGATGGTTGCCGAATCGTCGGTTTCCGCGGGCTCACGGGAGGCGAACCGGCGATCGGAAGGACGAGTCGCCCAGGAGACGGCCGTCAGCGTGGCCATCACCAGCAGGATCGGCACCTCGATCAGCTTCTCCCCGGTGGTCAGGTGCGAGGCGATGGCTCCGGTGTAGACGAAGAAGGCCCCGGCATAGGCCCACTCCTTCACCAGCGGCAGCCGCGGGGCCAGCAGCGCCGCCGCGCCGAGCAGCTTCCAGACGCCCAGGATGACCAGGAAGTAGGTCGGATAGCCCAGGGCCGCCACGACCTCGCGGACATTCGCGGTCCGGGCGACATCCCACCAGCCGCCCACCGCCAGTTCGGCGGCGACCAGCACGGTCGAGGTCCAGTAGACGATGACGCGGTCGGGAACGATTCGTGTGACGATGGTGTGTGTAGTCATGTCACCGCGACGTTCGGCGAGCACGAAATATGTCGGTCAGCGACTCCGGATCCCCCGCAGCCCGATTCGAGCGGCGGAGGCCCCGGCTGACCGCGCAGGCCTTCCGGATGCTCGGCGCGTCCGGTGAGGCCGAGGACGCGGTGCAGGACACGTGGATGCGGTTGAGCCGCACCGATATCGGCACCATCCGCAATCTGGACGGCTGGCTCACCACCGCGCTCTCCCGGATCTGCCTGGATGCGCTGCGGGCGCGGCGAGTCGACGACCGGTTCCCGCTCGGGCCCGGCGCGCCGGAGCCGTTTCCCGAGGCCGCCATCCTGGAAACCCCGGAGGACCGGGCGATTCTCACCGACGAACTGGAACGGGCGGTGCTGGTGCTGCTGCGGCGGCTGCCGCCCGCCGAACGGGTCGCTTTCGTTCTGCACGACATGTTCGCGGTGCCGTTCTACGAGATCGGCGAGATCCTGGACCGAACGCCGAACGCGGCCCGACTGCTGGCCAGTCGGGCCCGGCACCGGGTGCTCGACGACGGCGACGGTCTACGGCCCGAGGCGCTGCGGGAGCACCGGATCGTGCGGGCCTTCCTGGCCGCGGTCCGGGCCGGGGACATCGAGGCGGCGCTGACCGTGCTGGATCCGGACGTGGTGGTGTCCGCCGATCGGGTGGCCGCGCCCGGATCCGTGCCGGTCACCGCGCAGGGCACGCGCGTGGTGGCCCGGCTGGCGGCCGGTTTCGCACGGCGCGAGGAGTTCTCGGCGGTCATCCGGATCGACGGGCGCCCGGGCGCGCTGGTGGTACAGCACGGTCAATCGCCGGAGGTCATGGTCTTCGCCGTCGACGGTGAGCGGATCACCGCCATCGACGTGATCGCCGAGCCGGAGGTGCTGGCTCGCCTGCGGCTCACGGTGCCCGATTTCGCCGCGTGATCGCCTCAGGGCGAATGCGCCTCGACGGCAACGGCTTCGGCGAGACTCAGACGCAGCAACCGGGCCATGGACTCCGACACCGTGTGCAGCGGTTCATCGGTGCGACGCACCCGGGCCAGGATGGTCGCGCCCTCGTAGGCCGCGACCACCGTGGTGGCCAGCCCCCGCGCCTCCCCCGGCTCCAGACCCAGCTCGATCAGCAGTTCGGAGAATCCGCGCCCGATGGCCTCGAAGGCCGAAACGCACGCGGTACGCACCGATTCGACATCGCTGCCACCGTCGAGGGCGGGCGTGCCGACCGGACAGCCGGTGGTCCAATCGGTCTCGTCCAGCTTGCCGGCCATGAAATCGAACAGCGTTGCCACGGTGCCGAACACATCGCCGGGCGCCTGCCGGATCATGCGGCCGAACAGCACCCCCGTGCCGGTGATGGCCGCGACCGCGATCTCCTCCTTGCCGCCCGGAAAGTGGTGGTAGATCGACCCATACGGCAGCCCCGCCGCCTCGCTCAGCTTTTTCAGCCCGAATCCGTGGTAGCCGTGCCGGGCCAGCAACCCGGCCGCGGCCGCCTCGATTCGCCGTTTCGAATCCGACACCATTCATCCAGGGTATGAGCGGGGTCCGACAGCGGCAGGGCGAATCGTGTTCGGGCAGCGGATCAACCGGGCGTGAACTGCCCGGATCCGGGTCCGATCAGCTCAGGGCGGCGATGGCCGCGCCCAGCTTGGCGGCGGCGGTGTCGGCCACCTCCCGCAGCCCCGGATCACCCGCGACCTGCACCATGAGCTGCGGATCCATCGCCTCCACCAGCACCGCGCCCGCGCGTGAACGATCTTCGCGCACAACCACATTGCACGGCAGCAGCAGCCCGATCTGGCGGTCGACACCGAGCGCGGCGTGGGCCAGCGGCGGGTTGCAGGCGCCGAGAATGAGGTAGTCCTCCAGATCGGCGTCGAGCTTCTGCTTCATGGTGGCGGTGACGTCGATCTCGGTGAGGATGCCGAAACCCTGCTCGGACAGGGCCTTCCGGGTGCGCTCCACCGCGGTGGCGAAATCGGTGTAGAGGGTGGTCGACAGGGCGAGGGTCATCAGGCGGTCCTTTCCGTTGCGGGAGTGCCGGTCCGTGGCACGCCCAGGCGGCGCAGCAGCAGGGTCATCGGGCACCAGCCCGCGAACCCATAGAGCAGCAGGTTGGCCGCCACGAACGTGGTCAGCAGCAGCCACCAGGGCGAGAACGCGAGCACCAGCGCGATGCTGAGCAGCACCATGGTTCCGGCCACGACCGGCACGATGCGGTCGATGGTCCAGCGGCGGGTCGCGGTCATCATGACTTCCTTTCGATCCCGGCGTCAGGCGAGCGCCAGGAAGAGTTTTTCCAGTTCCTCGACCGTCATCGGCTCCGAACCCTCGGCCTGTTCGCCGGTCAGGCAGTCGCGCAGACCGGTGGCGACGATCTTGAAGCCGGCGCGGTCCAGCGCCCGCGACACCGCGGCGAGCTGGGTGACCACGTCCTTGCAGTCGCGGCCCTGCTCGATCATCGAGATCACGCCCGCGAGCTGGCCGTGTGCGCGGCGCAGGCGGTTGAGGACCAGTGCGATGCTGTCTTCGTCGCCGATCATGAGGGTTCCTTCCCTGAGTTCGATGACTCCATCATACCCCTGGGGGTATGTGAGGGCCGTGAGAGCAGGCTCACCGTTTTCCCACGGCCCCCACCGTTCGGTGCGCGACGCCGATATCTCAGTGCGCGAAGCTGATATCCGGCAGCACCTTGCGCAACCAGCGCGGCGACCACCAGGCGGCATGCCCCGTCAGACGCAACAGCACCGGCAGCAGGATCAAGCGGATCAGCACGGCGTCCAGCAGCACGGCCACGCCGAGGATGATGCCCATCTCCTTCGGCGGCAGCGGATCGGCCAGGGCGAAGGTGAAGAACACCGCCACCATGACCGCCGCCGCGGCCGCGATCACCCGGCCCGAATGCGCGATGCCGTCGATATGGGCCACCGCCGGATCACCCGAGCGCTCGTAATGCTCCTTCGCCGTGGCCAGCAGGAACACGGTGTAATCCATGGCGATCGCGAAGATCATGGCGAAGAAGAACACCGGACCCCAGCCGTCCAGGAAGCCCTGCGGGGTGAAACCGAGCAGGCTCGCGCCGTGGCCGTCCTGGAAGACCAGCTTGGCCACGCCGAACGCGGCCGCGGTGGACAGCAGGCTGACGCCCGCGCCGAGCAGCGCGATGAGCGGGGCGCGCAGGGCGACCAGCAGGAGCAGGAAGCCCAGCACCAGGATGATGCCGACGACCAGGGGCAGGTAGTCGTTCAGCGCCTGCTGCAGGTCCAGGTTCTCGGCGACCGCGCCGCCGACCAGTGCGTCAGCCGGCAGGGCCGAGCGCAGAGAGTCGACGATGTCGCCCATGACCGGATCGGAGGGATCCACGGTCGGAGTCGCCTGGATCATGACCAGTCCACTGCCGTCGCCCGCGGGCTGCGGCGGGGAGACCATGCCGATCCGGCTGTCCGAGGCCGCGATTCGCGTGACATCGCCGGCGTCGGAGGCCGGGGCCACGATCTGCAGCATGCCCGGTGCGCCCAGCCCGAATTCGCGCTGCACCAGTTCGTAGCCCTGGCGCACGGACGACTCCGCGGGCACCACCTGAATCGAGGGCATGGCCACCTTCAGGCTCGTCACCGGAATCGCGAGCGCGATCAGCACCAGTAGCGAACCGATGGCGAACGGCCACGGGTGGCGGTGCAGCAGCTCCCCCCATTTCGCGAAAACGGGCGAACGATGCTGCTGGCGCGCCACATACGGCAGCGAGCCCGCGTTCACCCGCTTGCCCAGCGCGCCGAGCACGGCGGGCAACAGGGTCAGCGTCGCCAGCAGGACGAACGAGACCGCGAACATGATGCCGACCGCCATGGTCCGCACGGCGGGCGCGGGCACCACCAGCACCGCCGACAGGCTGACCAGCACGGTCAGGCCGGAGAGCAGGACCGCCTTGCCCGCGGTCGCCATGGTGACCGCGACCGCGGTGCGGGGCGGGGTGTCGCCGCGGATGGCGTCGCGGAAGCGCGAGACCAGGAACAACGCGTAGTCGATGCCCAGGGCGAGGGCGAACATCATGGCGAAGTTCATGGCCCACACCGAGATCGGCGTGATCTGATTGAGCAGCACCAGGCCGCCCGCGGAGGCGATCAGGCCGGTGAGGGTCAGCAGCAGCGGCAGTCCGGCGGCCACCAGGGAGCCGAAGGCCAGCACCATGATCGCCAGAGTGACCGGCCAGGAGAACATCTCGGCCTTCATCATGGCGTCGTGGTTGGCCTTGTTGAAGTCGCTCCACAGCGCCGAGGCGCCGGTCGGGTAGATGTCGAAGCCGTCGGCGGAGAGCGCTGTCAGCTTCGGGCCGAGGTCGGTGACCGCGGTGACCATGTCGTCGGTGCTCGCGTTCGCGCCCGCCAGCAGGATGCCGGTGTGGCCGTCGCGGCTCACCGATTGACCGGGGACGGGCGCCACGATCGCGCCGAAACGGCTGTCCGCCCGCAGGACCGCGGTGATGTCGGTGACCAGGCGCTGCGCGTCCCGGCTGTCCATGGTCGCGGTGTCGGAGTGGATCACCACCTGCACCGCGGCGGCCGAGTTGCCGCCGAAGTGTTCCTGCGCGAGATCGCGGACCTGCACGGATTCCGAGCCGTCGGCCTGCCAGCCCGCCCCCGCGAGGGAGTCGAACACCGAGGGCGCGGCCGCGCCGAGGGCCACCGACAGGATCAGCCAGAAGCCGAACACCCAGCGGGCGCGGTCGGCCATGACCGCGCCGAGGCGGCCCAGGAAACCGCCGGGGGCGGCCGTGCTCGGAGAAGCGTCGGCGACGCCGACTGTCGTACTTCGCATCTGAGACTTCCTTCCATACCCCCTGGGGTATGTCACGACTATACCCCCTGGGGTATATGAAGCAAGCGGGTGTGACCGACGGCAACCATCGGGCACACCCTCGACCCCCCGCTACGGCCATGCGATCGGCGTCCGACCCGCGGCTCCGGACTAGGCTTCGGTCCTGTGGCGGTAGCGGAAGGCGCGGGGCGCAGAGTCATCGATATCGGACGCCGGGCCCTGGGCCTGGACGTCCCTGCCGCCGACCACACCGTCGCCGTGCTGCACAGCGTCGACCACGACGTGCCCGGCCTGGACCGGCGAGAAACCCTGCAGCTGATGCGAATCCGGCTGCTCGGGGCGACCGGCGCGGTCATCATGGCGATCTCGGCGCTCGGCGTCGGCGCGCAGCCGGTGCATCAGAACCCGACCTCCGGGCTGCGGGTGCTCGGCTTCTTCGCCCGCGCCGGCACCTCGACGCTGGCCATGTGCATGATCGGCACCGTCCTGGTGATCATGGCGTGGCTGCTGCTGGGGCGCTTCGCGGTCGGCGGGTGGGGCGGGGATCCGCGGCACCGGCTCAGCCGCTCACAGATGGATCGGACGCTGCTGCTGTGGATCATTCCGCTCAGCGTCGCGCCGCCCATGTTCAGCAATGACGTGTATTCGTATCTGGCGCAGAGCGAGATCGCGAACCGCGGCCTGGACCCCTATTCCGTCGGGCCGGTCGACGGGCTCGGGCTCGACAATGTGCTGACCAACAACGTGCCCAATATCTGGCGCTCCACCGCCGCGCCCTACGGTCCGCTGTTCCTCTGGATGGGCCGCGGGATCGCGCAGATCACCGGCGACAACATCGTGCTCGGCGTGTGGCTGCACCGGGCGCTCGCGCTGGCGGGCGTCGCCTTGATCGTGTGGGCGCTGCCGCGGCTCTCGCGCCGCTGCGGGGTCGCGCCGGTGAGCGCGCTGTGGCTGGGCGCGGCCAATCCGCTGGTGCTGTTCCACCTGGTCGGCGGGGTGCACAATGACGCGCTCATGCTCGGGCTGATGCTGGCGGGCCTGGAGTTCTGCCTGCGGGCCATCGACGACACACCGGAATTCGATCGGCGGGCCTGGGCGCTGCTGGTGTTCGGCACGGTGGTGATCACCTTGTCCTCGGCGGTGAAGATCACCTCGCTGGTGTGCCTCGGATTCGTGGGCATGGCCTTGGCGCGGCGCTGGGGGCGCGGGCTCAAACAGGTGCTGCTGGCCGGTGCGGTGCTCGGCGCGGTCGCCTTGGCGACCACGCTGTTCGTGAGTTTCGCCAGCGGTCTCGGGTTCGGCTGGGTCAATACCGTCGGCACGGCGACCGCGGTGCGCAGCTACCTCTCGCTGCCGACGGCCATCGGGATCATCACCGGATTCGGCGGCGTCCTGCTCGGTCTGGGCGACCACACCACCGCGCTGCTCGACATCACCCGGCCCATCGCCGAATCCGTCGCGGGTTTCGTGACCTTGCGCATGCTCATCGCCGCCTGGACCGGACGCCTGAATCCGATCGGCGCACTGGGTGTTTCGCTCGGCGCGATCGTGCTGCTCTTCCCGGTCGTGCAACCCTGGTACCTGTTGTGGGCGATCGTCCCTCTCGCCGCGTGGGCGAACCGCCCCGCCTTCCGGGTCCCGGCGGTCGTGTTGTCGGTGATCGTCTCGGTGATGGTGATGCCGCGCGGCGCCGACTTCTACGTCTTCCAGATCGTCGAATCGGCCATCGCCACCCTGATCGTCGGCGGCTCCCTGATCTTCCTCACCCGAAATGTGCTGCCGTGGCGCAATCAGCCGGGGGTGTCGGCTCGGTCACAGCAGCCCACGCCCTACGGTGTCTCATCGTGACCGCAGCTTCCGGACCCGCCGTACGCGTCGACGGCGTCGTGAAACGCTACGGCGAGACCACCGCGGTCGACGGCATCAGCTTCGACATCGAACGCGCGCAGGTGCTGGCCCTGCTCGGACCCAACGGGGCCGGCAAGACGACCACCACCGAGATGTGCGAGGGGTTCGTGTCGCCCGACGCCGGGCGCGTGCGGGTGCTGGGGCTCGACCCGATCGCCGACTCCGATCAGCTGCGACCGCGCATCGGGGTGATGCTGCAGGGCGGCGGCGCGTATCCGGGATCCAAGGCCGGGGAGATGCTCGATCTCGTCGCGTCCTACTCCGCGAATCCGCTCGATCCGGCCTGGTTGCTGGACACCCTCGGGCTCAAAGACGCTCGGCGGACACCGTATCGGCGACTGTCGGGCGGGCAGCAGCAGCGGCTCGCGCTGGCGTGCGCGCTGGTCGGGCGGCCCGAGATCGTGTTCCTCGACGAGCCGACCGCCGGATTGGACGCGCAGGCGCGGCATCTGGTGTGGGAGCTCATCGACGCGCTGCGCCGCGACGGGGTCAGCGTGCTGCTCACCACGCACATGATGGACGAGGCCGAACAGCTCGCCGACCAGCTGGTCATCATCGACCACGGGCGGGTCGTCGCCCAGGGCACGCCCGCCGAGGTCACCTCGCACGGCGCCGAAGGCCGGTTGGCGTTCACCGCGCCCCCGAAACTCGATCTGTCGCTGCTGGAAGCCGCGCTGCCGGAAGGGTTCACCCCGCGCGAGACCGCGCCCGGCTCCTACCTGCTGCAAGGCGACATCACCCCGCAGGTGCTGGCCACCATGACCGCGTGGTGCGCGCGAATCGACGTGCTGCCCACCGACATTCGCATCGACCAGCGCCGGCTGGAAGACGTGTTCCTCGAACTGACCGGGCGGGAGCTGCGCGGGTGACCGAGACCGAGAACCGATTCGCGGCGGGCACCTTCTCCCCCGCGCCGCAGCCGACCACGCGCGCGAAGATGCTGGCGGCGCAGACGCGCATGGAGCTGATCCTGTTGCTGCGCAACGGGGAACAGCTGCTGCTCACCATGTTCATTCCGATCACGCTGCTGATCGGGTTGACGCTGCTGCCGGTCAGCGGGCTGGGCGAGCATCGGGTGGATCGGGTCGTGCCCGCGGTGATGATGGTGGCGATCATGTCGACCGCGTTCACCGGGCAGGCCATCGCGGTCGGGTTCGACCGGCGATACGGAGCGTTGAAGCGGCTCGGGGCGACTCCCCTGCCGCGGTGGGGCATCGTCGCGGGCAAGTGCTCGGCGGTGCTGATCGTGGTGGTGTTGCAGTCGATTCTGCTGGGCGGCATCGGGCTCGCGCTCGGCTGGCGGCCGTCGCCGGCCGGGCTGCTGCTGGGCGCGGTGGTGATCGGGATCGGGACCGCGACCTTCGCGGCGCTGGGGCTGCTGCTGGGCGGGACGCTCAAGGCCGAGGTGGTGCTGGCGCTGGCCAACATCCTGTGGTTCGTGATGCTCGGGACCGCGAGCCTGGTGTTCATGTCCGACGACCTGCCGCACGCCGTCAGCGTGATCGCGCGGATCATTCCGTCGGGCGCGCTGTCGGAGTGCCTGGATCGGGCGATGCGCACCAGCGTCGACTGGTACGGGCTGGCGGTGCTCGCGGGCTGGGGTGGGCTGGCGGGGTGGCTGGCCACCCGGTTCTTCAAGTTCGACTGACCCCCGGCCGCGAAACCCGGTCCGCGACCGGGTGTTTAACGACACGTTGTAGTAGGGCGGGTGACGGGGCGAAATACGCCCCCGCTACCATCGGTGCGTGCTGTCTCGCGCCTTCCAGCGACTTGCCGACCTGTTCCCGATGCCCTCCTTGCGGGTGCAGCGGCTGATCGCCTTCCTGGTCATCCTGTCCCAGGCCGGAATCTCGGTGACCGGCGCGGTCGTCCGCGTCACCGCTTCGGGCCTGGGCTGCCCCACCTGGCCGCAGTGCTTCCCCGGCAGCTTCGTGCCGACCGCGGTGGCCGAGGTGCCGGTGGTGCATCAGGTCGTCGAATTCAGCAATCGGCTGCTGACTTTCGTGGTGACGCTGGCCGCGGCCGCGATCGTGCTCGCGGTCACCCGGGCGCGGCGGCGGCGCGAGGTACTGATCTTCGCGTGGCTGATGCCCGGCGGCACCGTGCTGCAGGCCGTGATCGGCGGCATCACCGTGCGCACCGGGCTGCTGTGGTGGACGGTCGCGGTGCACCTGCTGGCCTCCATGCTGATGGTGTGGCTGGCGACGCTGCTGTGGGCCAAGGTCGGCGAACCCGACGACGGCATCGACACCGTGCAGGTGCCGCGGCCGCTGCGGCTGCTCACCGGGCTCAGCGGTGTCGCGCTCACCGCGACGCTCATCGCGGGCACCCTGGTCACCGGCGCGGGCCCGCACGCGGGCGACAAGAGCGTCGAGAAGCCGGTCGAACGGTTGCAGGTCGAGATCGTCACCCTGGTGCACCTGCACGGCGAACTCCTCGTCGCCTACCTCGCGCTGCTGGTCGGCCTGGCCTGCGGTCTCGCCGCGGTAGGCATGAACCGGACCATTCGCAACCGGCTGATCCTGGTGATCGCGCTGGTGTGCGCGCAGGCGCTGGTCGGCATCGTGCAGTACTTCACCCACGTGCCCGCGGCGCTGGTCGCCTTCCACGTCGGCGGCGCGGCCGCCTGCACCGCGGCGACCGCCGCCCTGTGGGCCGCATTGCGGACCCGGGAACCGCTGCCCACCTCGGCGCCGGCGCCGGCGGGCCAGACCGCGGCGTAGGTCCCCGCCGACTCGACCGCCTGCCGCTGGGTTCAGCGCAGGGCGACGAGCTCGTGCAGCGTGGTACCGGATTCGCGGTAGGGCGCGGCGCCGGTGTGGACCGTCAGTTCGAAGGTGGATCGGAACCGGAAGTAGGCCGGGTGGCCGATCAGCCGGTGCAGCAGGGGGCGCAGGGCCCGCGATCGGACGATCGGGACATCGTCGAAGAGGTCGTGAGCGTGAATGACCGTGCCGACGGTGAGCCGTAGGTCCAGCTGGTCCGGCACACGCAACTCGATCCATTCCGGATAGTCACGCCCGGCGATCGGGTCGTGGCGTTTCGGCCCCTCGGTGAGCAGCGCTTCGCCCGTGGACAACACGATTTCGTCCTTGCGGGCGAGCATCAGCGGCGCGATGGCGTGCGAGCCCTGCCCGGGCTGGGTGAGCACCTGCGCGTACAACAGCGAGTAGTCGTCGGTATAGAGGCGGCCCCAATGCCAGCGGTCGATGATGCGTTTCATATCGCCGACGCCCCAGTTGTGGTCGGCGTAGCCGCGGCCGGTCACCGCCGACCGTTTCCCGTCGATTTCCAGCGTGCCGTGCACTCGTGCACGCGGTGCACCGACCATCCACCCGAAGCTCTCACCACCGCCGAAGCGGGTTTCGCCCCGGCCCGGCATCCACGCGGGCGTCTCGTTCTCGAAGGTCAGCTCGAAGGCCAGGCCATCCTCGGCGAGGCGCACGTGATGCCTGGGCAGCCCGTCCGCGGTGAACTCCGACCAGGCCCGATTGTCGCCGATGCGCACATCGCACCGCTCGGCCGAAAAGCTGGTCGCCGCACGCGAATACCGCTTGGACCGCTGCAGCCGGTCGCCGTCGGGTGTGTAGACGATCAACTCGACCCAGGGCCGCGCCCACGGCAGGTCCTCCGGGCGGCGTTCGATGAGGAAGCCGACCACGACGTGGCCGCTGTCGAGTTGCGCGTCGAAGTACCAGTGCTCGAACGCCATTCGACTCGGCGATGGATGCGATCCGTTGTGGTGGGGTTCTACCGTCGTGAGGACGCCGTCCCGACGTCCCGGACCGTTCCAGACCTCGGTGATCCCGATATTCGTCACTGCCGATCCCCTTTTCAGCGCCGCAGGGCGCCGGTGGCGTCGAATTGCGCTTCCCGGCCCCGCATTTGGGCGCGATACCAGTTCTCGCGGTGGCGCACCAGGATCCGCTCGTGCAGCCGCGCGAACGGCGGACAGGTCCGCCGCGCCACTTCCATCGCCGTGATCAGCGGAAATCGCGCCACCGGCAGCAGAATCCACGGGAACACCGCGGGCATGCGGTAGCGGCGTCGGGTGCCGGGGGCCATGTACATCGCCGCGTAGACGGAGTTGATCCGGTAGCCGTAGGCGGCGCGCAAACGGTGCAGCCCATGCTGATCCGCACGCGGTGCGAACGCCGCCGGATACGATTCGATCAGCTCGGCGCCGTGGGTTCCGGCGTCGTGGGATCTGGCGACGATCGTCATGGCCAGCACCCGCAGGCCGTCGGCGATCGACTCCGGATACCACCGCACCCGGACGCCGAGCAGGTGTCCCAGGTAGCGCTGGAAGTGCAGGAGCGCACGGATTTCCGAGGGCGTCGTCTGGTAGCCCAGCAGCCACAGGCCCAGGGCGGGGGTGACGCTGCCGCCGAGCAGGGTCAGCAGCTGGTAGGTCTGGCTGATCGGCAACCCCCACCGCTGGGTGTCCCATTCCGGATGCCCGGCGACGCGGGCCCGCACCGATACGTGCATGACCCGCACCTTCATCGCGGTGGCGCGGCCCGCGGATCCGGGTGTGAACAGCGCACCCGGCTGGGAGACGTCGATCCAGAAGCGGCACGTCTCGAGGAAGCGCCGCAGCGCGCTGTCCCCGGCGTAGCCGCCGGCCAGCGAGAGCGGGGTGGCGACGGCGGCCTCGGTGTACATCTCCAGGGTCTCGGCCCCGGCGAAACTGAACAGCATGGTGCCCCACCGCCGCCAGATGGCCGCGCCCCGCTCGACCAGTTCCGGGTCCACCCAGTCGGGGCGAGTATCGAACTCGGCGAACAGTTCCCGCATGGCCGCGGGTGCGTCCGGCACCGCGTCGAGGCCCGAGGACAGGGCGGTGTCGAGCATGGCGCGCCCGGTCCGCGGCCCGGCCTCGCCGTGCATCACCTCGGCCACGAAGCGTTCGGCGACCGGGTCCCCGGTGAACAGGTCCTCGCACAATGCGCTCGCCTGCGCGTCGGTGGGGAACGGCCCGCCGCCGGTCATGGCGGTGAGGATGCGTTCGAAACGCTTGGCGGCGGGCGTGTTCCGGCCCTCCCAATAGCGGAAGGCGGTCGGGCAGCGCGCCGGAACGGACTGGTCAGCAGCGGGAGGCGAGGGAGTGTCCACCGGCATGGGGATCCTTTCGATCCGATCCTGAACGGATCACACCATACTCCGAAGTATGGAATCGGTACCCTGAAGTATGGAATTCGCCTTCTACGATCGAGGAGTGCAGACCTTGAACAGGCCCCGATGACGGCCGAGCCACCGCGCGCGGCCGCCACACCGCGCAGGTCCAGGAAAGCCGAAACGCGGCAACGCGATTCGGCGACCCCCACCGGCCGCCGTGCCCCACGGCTGTCCTACGAGGACTGGGTGGACGGCGCGCTCGCCCTGCTGGCCCGGGAAGGACCGGCCGCCCTGCGCATTCCGCGCCTGTGCACCGAGCTCGGGGTCACCAAGGGCAGCTTCTACTGGCATTTCGACGACATCGGGCGGCTCGAGGAAGCCATGGCCGAGCGTTGGATCACCACCCAGGGCCGGGTGATCGCCGATCTCGCCGCGGTCGGCTCGATTCCGGTGGAACAGCGCATCGAGGCGATGGGCGCGCTGCTGGTCGAACGCAACTGGCTGGTCGAGGCCACAGTGCGGGAGTGGTCACGCACCCGCCCGCAGGTCGCCGGCGCGGTGCGCGAACTGGACCGGAGCATCTTCCAGGTCATCCAATCCGCGCTGGCCGAACTCGGTTTCGACGCCGAAGCCGCCCGGCTGCGCGCGGGCGCGATGGTCTATCTCGGCATCGGTTTCATCCACGGCCATGACAGCCTGCCCACCCCGACCCCCGACCAGATCAACACGGTCCTGGCCCTGCTCACCGCACCCGAACGGAGCTGAGCACCACTGCCGCGAACGCGGCTTCCATCCCGTCGAGGTAGGCGGTGGAGCCCGCCAGCAGGCGGGTGCGGCCGGGCGGGTGCGGGGCGATGGCGGCGTCGATGTCGGCTTGCAGGCGCTCGTGGAATTCGCGGTGCAGGGCCAGCAGGTAGTTGGCGCGGGATCGGTCACCGCCGTGGGATTCGCCGACGCCCTCGACCACCCCGACCGCGTCGCCGGCCTCATCGTCTGGGGCAGCCTCGACCCGATCGCCCGTCTTCGCTACGGCCAACAAGCCCACCAGCGAATCCCCGGCTCCACCCTCCGCACCCTCCCCACCGGGCACCTCCCCTTCTCGTCCGCGCCGGCCGACTTTCTCGAAATCGTCCTCCCCTTCATCGAATCCGCCCTGACGCTGCGCGACGACGCCCGATAAATCCACTGGCCGGGGACGGCATCCGAGCCCTAGGTTCGCCTCGTGCCCGAACCCTCGAACACCGACTCCGACCCAACAACCGAACAGACTTGGGCGGAACCCGATTCGCTGCTCGGGCTGATCCAACGGGGACGCGGCGCTGCCCGTGCTGCCGCGGCGGCGGCACCGGAGGCGGCCGCGGAACACCTCATCGACTGCATTGTTCACGATCCGCGCTGGGACCATCAGGTCGAAGAACGCGATTGGCTCTATGCGACACTGGCCGCCGAGCTGGACATCGACCTGCGGCGCTTGCGTGCCGCGTGTGACGGCCCGCCTGATCCGACCGGAGATCCGGACGCATGGCTGGTCGTCGGCGTACTCGAGCGATTGGCCCGGCGCGGCGTCGCCGGCAGCGTGACCGAGTTGCGGGCCTATCTGCGCACACGTCGTGACATCGATCTGGCCGTCCGGGCACTCATCCCGTTCGTCGATGTTCCGGAGGCCGACGGACTATTCGATGAGCTGCTGGATGTCGCCGACGACGAACAACGCCGATTGCTTCTTCATCGACCGGAGCGGCGTAGCGAGTCGCCCGCGCCGATGCGCCCGCGCGCTTCCGGACTCGCCGCGCGAGACGCCGCCGATCGCAATCGGATTCTCCAGCTTGCCGCCGACCACGGACTCATCGCGCCGACCACTCGACCCGAGTGTCCCGACAGCGACTGGGAAACAATAGTTTTCGAGATCGCGGCCTACGCACTGGCCGACCAGTCCATCCCGCTCGGGATACGGATCGCCACCCGCAGACAAGTGCTGCGGCTGCGGTCGCCCAGTGCGCTCGCGTGGGCCCGAACGACGGCCGGACTCGAGTCCGAGCACAACCGCCTCGCGTTGAGCCTGCTCGCGGACCTGGCGGAACCGACGGATGCCGACGTTCTGCTCGCACACCTGGTGGCGTCCACCGCCGAGGGAAGCCAATTCATCTCGCAGCACTGCGATCTCGTTCAGGCACTCAGGCGGCTCGATCACCGGCCGGCCGTACCCGTGGTCGAAGCCATAGCCGACACCACCGTCTACTCCTACCTTCGTCAACGATGCGCTCTGCTGTTCGCCCGCCTGTCGGAGCAGTTCCCTCGGGGTCGAGCGATCGAGTACCTCGACGACTGCGAGTCCGAGACTCGCGGGATCGCGATCGCGACGGTGGATTTGTCGGTGCCCGGCGTGCGTGAACGGTTGACGCGAATAGCGGCCGACCCGACCGAAGAAGACGACAACCGCACAGCCGCCGCCGCGCGAATCGCCTAGCGACGATTCAGCGGCGGTCGGCGGTGAGAATGTGGCCGTCGGCTCGAAGGGAGCGGTGTTTGCCCTCGACTCCGGATTCCGCGGCGAGCGATTCGAGATCTCGGTCAGCTGTGACGGTGAAGCCGTGGGTGGCGAGGAGGGTGGCCAGGGCTTCGGGGGTCCAGGTGGAGCGTTGGGGCTCGCGGGCCATGGGATTGGGGCGGCCGGACACGGTGAGGATGAGTTGCATCGCCTTGCGGCCGTAATGGTAGGCGCGGTTGGGGGTGGGGTAGGTGATGAGCAGGCGGCTGGCCGGGGCGCTGCGCTGCGCGATCGCGGTGATCGTATCGGCGACTTGGGGTGGGGTCAGGTAGGGGACGACGCCTTCCCAGATCCAGGTGGTGGGGCGGGAACCGTCGTGGCCGGCGGTCGCCAGGGCGGCGGGGAGGGAGTCGGTGGCGAAGTCGACGGGGACGAAATGGACCTCGGCGAGGGGCTTGCGGTCGCCGAGGCGGTCACGTTTCTCCGCCTGCGAGGCGGGGTGGTCGACTTCGAAGACGGGGGTGCCGCGCAGTTCGGGCATTCGCCAGGCGCGGGCGTCCAAGCCCGCGCCGAGGATGACCAGTTGGGGGTTGGCGGCGGCGCGGACGGCGTCGTCGATGGCGATGGTGCGGACCGCGAGGACTTCGGCTGTGGCGGAGAGCAGTTCGTATTCCATGCGGGGACCGAACGAGGTGGGGACGGCGTCCGATCGGACGAGGTCCACCAGTTCGCGTTCGGGGGCGGTCAGTAGTTCGGTGGCGATCGGGTCGGAGAATCGGCCGATGCCCAATCTCCCGTCGGCGACGGCGCGGCCCTGGCACACCAGGATCGCGGTCCGGCTCGCTGCACGCTCGGTCACGAGGTCATTATCGGTCCCCGGGCCCCGCTGCGCCGGTCGAGGCCGCGATGCGCGGCGGCTGTCACCGTCATGGTGGCGTAGTCGATGGTGAAGCTGCCGCCCAGGGCGTCGATGGCCGCGCCGATGCCGGCGGTGACGGCCGCGAGCGTCTCCGGAGGGGCCTGGGTGAGCGCGCCGTGCGTCGGGATCTGGTCGAGCCATTCGGCGCGGGTGTAGGTGTGCTGCCAATCGAAACGCCACTGTTCGGGTTTGGTGAAGCCTCCCGAGGCGCGAATTCCGTCGGCCACCTTGGTCAATATCGTCTGATAGATCTCCAGCGCCGGGCGGTCGGCCACCAGGGAGGCGGGCGATTCGGGCAGGAATTCCCGATAGACGGCGGCGAACGCGGCGGTCACCGCGGGCGGCAGCTGCGGCACATGCCAGAACACCGCCAGCCGGCCGCCCGGACGCAGCGCCTCGGCTGCCCGCACCGCGCCCACGACGGGATCGACCCAGTGCCAGGCGGTTCCGGAGATGACCGCATCGAAACTGCGCCCGGCCCGATCCCATTGCTCGAACACGCCGATCTCGACCGCGATGCCGGTGCCGCGCGCGAAATCGGCCATGCGGATATCGGGTTCCACCCCGAGCACCGCGCATCCGGCGTCACGGAACTGGCGGGCCTCGATGCCGGTGCCGCACCCCACGTCGAGCACCTGCCGGCCCGGGGCGGCCGCCAGCACGGCCTCGATCAGCGCGGTGGGATAAGGCGGCCGGGTGCGGTCGTAGCGGGCGGCGTCGACGCCGAAGGATTCGGCCACCTGACGGTGTCGATGGGGACTCTGATCGGCGGATTCGGACTCTGCGGACGGTAGAGTGACCATGCGCCCACTCTAAGTGGGCGCTCGCCCACTCGGCAAGGGTCGTGGGCCGGATCGACACGAAGGAGAAGGTAGGTGCCCACCGGGGTCGCCATTCGCGACGCACGCGAGCAGTTGTTCGACGCCGCGGAGCGAATCCTGTCGCGCGAGGGTCCCAGTGGACTGACGAGCCGGGCGGTGACCGCCGAGGCGGGATGCGCGAAGGGTGTGCTGCACAAACATTTCGCCGACTTCGACGGATTCCTCGCCGAACTGGTCGAGGATCGCACCGCGCGGGTCGAACGGCTCGGCGCGGACCTGTGCGACAAGGCCGGGACCGGGGCCGTCACCAGTAATCTCACCGAGGCATTGACCGGCGTGTTCGAGACCGTCGCGGTGGCCATCGTCAGCCTGGTCTGCTATCGCGACGCGCTGCGGTCCCGGCTGCGCGAGAGCCGGCCGAACGGTATTCCAATCTTGTTCGAGGCGACCGAATCCCTTGCCGCATACCTGGCCGCGGAAGCCCGCATCGGCCGCATCGCCGCCGGTACCGATACTGAGCTGCTGGCCCGCACGCTGATCGGCTCGGGGCATCTGCTCTTCGCGGACCGCACCGCAACGCGGCCGGATAACGCTGCGGTGCACACCATGGTGCGAGCCACACTCGGCGGGGCCCTGACTCGATGAGCCGACGAGACGCCGACGGGTGAAAGTCTCACGGCGAGACCACCCTTGACACTCTCGCGCTATGACGGGAGTTTTGCTCCTGTAGTTCAGGTCACCCGCAGGAAAGGTCTCTTACCGCAGTGAGCAACGAGCACGCCACCTTGTCCCCCGCCGAGATCGTCAGCGCGATGTGCGCCGAATGGCTCACCGGCACACCCGAATCGATTGCCGAGTTCTTCACCGAGGACGCGGTCTACCACAACATTCCGATGGATCCGTTCGTCGGCAAGGCCGCGATTCTCGAGTTCCTGCGCGGATTCATCGGCGCGTTCGGCGGGATCGAGTTCTCGATCCATCACCAGGCCGTCACCGGGAATGTCGTGTTCAACGAGCGCACGGATCGATTCAGCCTGGGCGACAACAAGGTCGAGCTGCCGGTCACCGGCGTGTTCGAGGTGCGCGACGGGAAGATCGCGGCGTGGCGCGACTACTTCGACATGGCCCCGTTCGCGGCGATGCAGGCGGGCGCGTAGCGCTCAGAAGCTCTGCCAGGAGGGCTTGTTCGCGACGGCGAACCGGTAGTAGTCGACGGCCTTCAGATTCGCGGCGGCGGCCGGGTCGACGATGACGGTGACGTGCGGGTGCATCTGCAGGATCGAGGCCGGGCAGAACGCCGAGACCGGGCCCTCCACGGCGGCGGCGACCGCCTCGGCCTTGCCGTCGCCGGTGGCGATCATCAGCAGATGGCCCGCGTCGCTGATGGTTCCGAGGCCCTGGGTGAGCACGTGGGTGGGCACCTGCGCGAGGTCGTTCTCGAAGAAGCGGGCATTGTCCTCGCGGGTCTTCGGGGTCAGGGTCTTCACGCGGGTGCGCGAGCGCAGTGACGATCCGGGCTCGTTGAAGCCGAGGTGGCCGTTGGCGCCGATGCCGAGAATCTGCACCGAGATCGGGCCGTTCGCGGTGATCGCGCGCTCGTATTCGGCCGCGGCGGCGGGGATGTCGGCGGCATTGCCGTCGGGACTGTGCACGTCGGCGTCGGCGAAGTCGACGTGGGCGGTGAATTCGTCGCGAATGAACCGGCGGTAGGACTGCGGATGCCCGGGCGGCAGGCCGATGTACTCGTCCAGCAGGAACGCCCGCACCCCGGCGAAACTCAGCCCCTCCTCCCGGTACTGCCGGATCAGCTCCCGGTAGGCCCCCAACGGCGAGGACCCCGTGGCCAGACCGATGGCGCGGGCGCCGCGGCGCACGTGGTCGGCCATGATGCGGCCGGCCAGGACACCGGCCTCGGCGGCGTTGTCGGTGATCACGAGTTCCATATCGCTCCGTTCTTGTACACGGTCACGGGGTCCAGGTAGTGGTCGGTGACCAGCAGGTCGGCGCGCATCCCCGCGGACAGCGCGCCCACGTCACCGGCCAGGCCGAGCAGCCGGGCCGGGGTGGCGCAGGCGGCGGTCACGGCCGCGGTCAGGTCGACACCGGCCTGGAACACGGTGCGGCGCAGGACATCCGAGGCGGTGGCGGTGCCGCCGGCGATGGGTCCCGCGCCGTCGGGGTCGTAGAGGCGGGAGACGCCGTCCTTGACGACGACGTCCAGACTGCCCAGCTGATAGCGCCCGTCGGGCTGGCCCGCGGCGGCCATCGCGTCGGTGATGAGGGCCAGGTTCTCGGGGCCGATGGTGTCGAACACCATCCGCACGACCCCGTCGGCCAGATGCACGCCGTCACCGATCACCTCGGCTACCACGTCCCCGCGCCCGGCGGCGGCCATGGCGGCGGTGAGGAAGTTGGCGTCGCGGTGCGCCAGCTCGGGCATGGCATTGAACAGGTGGGTGATCGACACCCGCCGCCCGCGCCGCAGGGCGTGCACCGACCGCGCATAGTCGGCGACGGTGTGTCCCAGGGAGAGAATCACATTCGAGTCGGCGAGTACCGAGGCGACGGCATCGAAGTTGGCGGTTTCCGGGGCCACGGTCACCGACAGGATGCGGCCGCCCGCGTAGTCCAGCAGCCGTTCCAGCAGCGCCGGATCACCGGGCAGGATGCGGTCCGGGTCGTGGGCTCCACACCGGTGCTCGCTGATGAACGGACCTTCCAGGTGGATGCCGGCCAGCAGGCCCGCGTCCACGGCGGCGCCGAGCACGTCGATGCGGTCGCGCAGTTCGGCTTCGGTGGCCGACACCAGCGAGGCGACCAGGGTGGTGGTGCCGCGCCCACGGTGGAAACGGGCGGCGGCCGCCACGCCCTCGGCATCGGTTTCGGGGAAGCCGAACCCGCCGCCGCCGTGGCAGTGCACATCGATCAACCCCGGCAGGATGATCGGCGGCCGGTCGTCCGCCACCGGCAGCTCACCATCGAATTCCGCTGCCGGACCGACATAGTCGAGGCGCGGGCCGTCGAACGACACCACCCCGTCGGCGAGTTCGCCCACCTCGGTGAGTGTGACGACCCGGCCGCGCAGGGTGGTCCTCACCTATCCGCCCCCAGGGCGGCGCGCGCGGCCGATAAGGCGTCCGCGGCGGTGCGGGCCGACACCACCGCGGCGGCGGCGGCCGCGCACTGGGC